>NZ_DASQIX010000059.1:0-25289 GCF_035631355.1 Alloacidobacterium sp. | reverse complement strand
CCGCCGGGTTGGCGGGCTTTTTTTCTCTACTTCTATTGTAGCAATTCAGGGCATAATTATCGGCCAAATTAGCGGCAGTTTTTGCTGATTGGAATGTGCAGGTTAGGAGATTTCCACGACCGCAAGGGCTTGACAAGGTTTGGCACGGCATTCGAATCCGAAGGATGCGGGGCATCCGCATGAATCACAGGTCAGCAGGGTGGAATCGACGCTGTTGGTGACTAGGAATTTTCACAGTGGCGAGTATGCACGGTCTGATTCCATGATTGATGTAGTGTGCGATGGATCAGCCTACCGTTGCTGCTGAAGAGCCGCTTTGAATCGGAAGCTGGCCTCGCGGGGATCTTGTTAAATTTTTGAAAACTAACCAGAGAAGGAAGCGTTGCTTTAGCAGCCGGATTGCGATGGTCGCGTTCTGGCGGTCATGCAGTGATTGTGGAGGGTCGCTATGGTTACGAGATTCTTTGCAGACGAGGAAGGCCGCGCAGTAGCGGTCTTCAATGTATGGACGCTCACACTCCTAAAAAGATTATTGTGCGTGGTTGTGGCGTGCATGGCGGCGCAAGCTTATGCGCAGTCCGAGGGGCCGGTGTTTCCTGATCCCGGCCATCCTTCCATGTCGCGTGAGAACCAGCGCGAGCTGGGATTGCAAGCTGCCGGTCAGGTCTATAAGCAGATGCCGGTGCTACCTGACAGCAGTCCGGAAACACAATACATCCGGCAGCTAGGCACGAAGCTGGTTGCCACGATTCCACCGCAGTATTCGTGGCCGTTTGAGTTTCACGTTGTTGCGCAAAAGGAGATCAATGCCTTCGCGCTGCCGGGTGGCCCTATGTTCGTCAACATTGGAACGATCACGGCCGCCGCCAACGAAGCGCAACTTGCCGGCGTGATGGCGCACGAGATGTCGCATGTGTACATGCAGCACTCGGCGAAGCAGGCCGGGAAAGAGCAGACGACGGGTATGCTGGCTGGACTGGCTTCTGCCGTTCTGGGTGGAACCGTGGGAAATATGGCGGGAGGGATGGTGGGGCAACTGGGGCAGATGGGGATCCAAATGGGAGCGCAGGGCCTCATGCTGAAGTACTCCCGCACCGATGAGTCGCAGGCTGACGCGGTAGGCGCCATGATTATGTACAAGGCCGGTTACAACCCGCAGGCCATGGCTGATTTCTTCAAGACGCTGGAAGAGCAGGGAGGACAGACTCCACCGCAATGGCTCAGCGACCACCCTAATCCGGGTAACCGGCAGGAGGCCATCCAAAAGGAAATCGCAAACTGGCCACCTGAGAACTACGCGACCGACAGCCCGGTTTTTGCGAAAGTCCGGCAGCATGCAATTGGGGTGAAATCTTACAGCGCGCAAGAGATTGCGCAGGGAGCCAAGTCCGGTCAATGGGCTGCGCTTAACCAGAGGAATGGGGCGGCGTTCAACTCAACCAGCGGGAGCGTGCAACCTGCTAGTGCTTCAGTTCCTGCTGCCAGCGCGGCACCTCATGTGTCGGCAGTTGCATTGCAAAATGTTCTGCCCAGCCAGCATATGGTTCTGGCGGACCTGGGTCCGGTGAAAATTGATCGCCCGGAGAACTGGCAGGTCGCGATGCCTCAGCAGCAGGGGCAATTCGTCACTATTGCTCCCCAGGCCGGAGTTACGCATCAGGGTGTTGGGTACGGAGTGCTGATTAACGGGGTTGCGCCACCGAATGGGCAGAGGATGAGCGTGGACGAAATTACAAATGCGCTTGTGCAGGAAATGCAGCAGAAAAATGGGTTGCAGCCCCTGAGCGGCGCACAAAAGATCACAGTGGCCGGTGTTGAGGGGCGATCGGTGATGTTCCAGTCGGCTTCGCCGTTCCCGAATGCCAGCGGTCAGGAACAGAAGGAAGGAGACTGGCTCGTCACCATTCCACAGCGCGACGGATCGGTCATTTTCATGGTGTTTGTGGCGCCTGAGCCAGAGTTCGCGCGCTTCCAGCCAACATACCAGGCGATGCTGAAGAGCGTGCAGTTCCGGTGATCTGGTGAATCGTTCTGACCTGCGGCAGCAAACCCACATCTCTGCGAAATGTGGGGCACCCGGCACCCGGGGTTAGATTTTTGCTTTCCCATCCTATCGCAAAAATCGCGATAGGATGAGGCACTCGATTTCCCTACTCAGCCGAAGAAACAGCAGGTCCTTCCGCTTCGTTCCTCAACGCCAGAATGACACCACCAAAAATAAGGTTCGGTTAGTGGTGTGAACCTTTATTCCTCGCGGAGCAGGCGCGCTGGGTCGATGGATTGTGCGCGGCGGGCGGGGACGAGCGTGGCCATGGTTCCCAGCAGCAGCATGGTGAGGACTACTCCGAGCAGGACGAATGGATCGTGCGGGGTGGCCTGGTAGACGATGTGGGCGAGAACTCCGCTGGCGAGGATGCCGAGGATCAGTCCGGCTACCGATCCGCCTACAAGCAGATAGACGGGGCGGGCTAGAGCCGCGCGCATCAACTGCATGGGCTGTGCGCCGAGAGCGACGCGGATACCCAATTCCTTCATGCGTTTGGAAACAGTATATGAGGCCATGCCGAAGATTCCAGTGACGGCGAGCATGGCGGCGAGCAGGCCCATGATGCCGAGAGCGGCGGTGGCGGCGCGCGCCGGGAAGAGGGCGAATTGCATTCCCTGGTCCCAGGAATTGATGTGGTAGGGCAACCGCGGATCAATGCCGGCAATGATGCGCTGCAATGACGGAGCAATTTCCGTACGGAGCGCCTGTGAGCGGACGAGGAGGGTGAAGCTGCTGTTGGTGTTTTGCGCCAGGGGGAAAAACATGGCTGGCTTCTGGTCTTCGGCGAGGTTGAAGTACTTGCCGTCCTCGACGATTCCTACAATTTCATACAGGGTCTTGTTGCTGCGCTTGAATTGCTGGCCGATAGCGGATTTGTTGCCGAAAAAGATGCGGGCGAAGGTGGCATTCACGATGGCCACGTTCGGCGATTGCTTGTCGTCATGCCAGGTGAAGTCACGGCCTTCCAGAAGATGTGTCTGGGCGGTCGCGAAATAGCCGGGCGAGACGGCGTAGTACATGGCGTCATTAACGCAATTGGAGTCACGGAAGTCGGTCGTGTCGGGACGAAAAACGCATGAGTCGCTGCTGTCGATGCCCAGGGGGACATTGTTGATCAGGCCCACTGAAAGAGCGCCGGGAATCTGTTGGGCCTGCTCGATCATGTGTTTCTCAAGGGGCAGGGAGGCGTCGTCGGAGTAGCCTGCCATTTCGGCATCGCTGTCGAGCAGGGTGACGCCCTGAGGATTGAAACCGAAGTTGGCATGCAGGGAGCGCATCATGCCGCGCAGGGCGACAAGGGAAGCGGTAACGAGAAGCGTGCAGATGGTGATCTGGGAGGCGAGTAGGATGTCGCGCAAAGTAAAGCGGCGAAAGATTGCGACGGCAGCGGGGCCGGTCTTCATGGCTTGAGCCGCGTCAATTTTCCAGATCTGGCGCGCGGGCAGAAGGCCGAAGAGAATGCCGCTGGCGAGTGAAAGAAGCAGGGCAACCGCATAGACGACGGGATCGGGCGCCACGATGACGTGGATCGGCACCTGCACGATGGGCTGCCAGCGGCTGAGGGTCTGAAGCAGGAGAAATGCAATGACAGTACCGGCTGCTCCGCCAATGAGGGAAACGATGATGGATTCAGTGAGGAGCTGGCGGACCATATGCCAGCGGCCGGAGCCGATGGCGAGGCGAATGGCAAGCTCGCGGCTGCGGTCAGCGGCGCGGGCGGCGAAGATGCTGGCGAGGTTGGCGGAGGCGGCCAGCAAAACTAATAACGCCATGAGCATGATTCCCGAGACAAAGGCGCGGGTAGGCGTGCCGAATCCGCTGCCCAGCAGGCCAGGCTGGACGAGACGGACATCAAGGGTTTCATCCTCAGGATGGATTTTGGAGAGTTGATGGGCGATGGCACTGAGGTTGTCCGTGGCCTGCTTTGGAGTAACGGCGGGTTTGAGCCGTCCAATGATATAAAGCCAGTGGTCGCCACGCGCACTAAGGTAGTCATTGTTCTCAAGATCTTTTTCATTAACCATGGGCGTCCAGAAATCGGGCCACCAGACGAGTTCGGTTCCATGGAAGCTTTGGGGTGCGACGCCGATGATGGTATAGGGATGTTTGTTGAGATCGATGACCTTGCCAATGGCATTGGGATCGCTATTGAGGTGAGTATGCCAGAAGGCATAGCTGACGACGACGTATGGCGCGGAGCCGGGTCCGTGCTCATCGGAGGCGTGGAAGAAGCGGCCGAGGGTAGGCTGAATGCCGAGTGTGTCGAAATAATTCCCAGAAGCTTCAAAGCCCCATGCCTGGAAGACGCTGGTCTGCTGCGATCCTGACGCGGGAATGGTGAGGCCGGCGCCGGCGAATCCATAGGCGGCGATGCCAGTGAATGAAGTGTTTTTGTCGCGGTAGTCGATATAGTCGGGGTATGACTGTGTGTCCCAGCCGGAGTGTGCGCGGGAGACCTGTACGACCTCGCTGGGTTGCGGGATATTCAGCGGGCGCAGCACGAGGGCGTTGAGAACGCTGAAGACAATTACATTGGCGCCGATGCCGAGGGCGAGGGTGAAAATCGCGGTAAGGGCGAAGCCGGGCGATTTGCGAAGCTGCCGCAGGGAGAAGCGGATGTCCTGTGCGAGGGAATGCATCTACGCACCTCTAGCGTAGGTAGAGCACTTCGTCTGCCATAGAGAAATTTTGGAATGTTCTTGCAGATTCAGGGTGTTTTGCTGGTTGATGGGTGAGATCTAAGGCGCGGGTGTTCGGAATTGAAGAGCGGATGTTCGGAAATGGACAGGAGATTTCCTTAGCGGCGGAACTGGCGGCGGAGCGCGAGCAGGAAAAGGGCGATCAGGGCTGAGGTGAGAAGCAGTTCGAGGAGGGCGAGCGCTCGGCCCCAGGGATAGGCGGGTTGGTAGATGAGTTCCTTCTGGAAGCCTGCGACGGAGAGAGCGGTCATCAGACTGTGGCCGAAAAAGGCGAGGGTGGCGATCCAGCCCGGGCCTTTGTAAGCGTGGATGTAGGCAGGAAGGTCGCCATAGTTGAGGATCGAGAACAGCGGTGGGATTGTGTTGGTGTCTGACTTTGTGAAGATAAGTCCGGGTAGTGGAAAGAGGAATGTAAAGAGGGCAAGTACGACGAGCAAGGCAAGCAGCGGGCGGACGTAGCTCTCGCCGTATTCGCTGGCGTAACGGTACCAGGCGACGAGGCCAAGATTGCGATGCAGCCAGCGGACAGCTTTGTTTTTACGCGGACTATGGAGGCGCTTCATCTCCATTTCGCCGTAGTGGAAGTCGCCAGCGGTCCAGTAATCCTGTCGGTTGTCGTAGTTCTTTTTGAGTTGCTGATGGGTTTCGGCAATGAGACTGTAGTCGCGTTCATCGGTATCGTCCCAGAGATCGTAGAAGTCTTCGAGGCTCACGCATTCTTCGAAGAGTTGACGCTTACCGTTTGAGCGTATGCGCCAGCCAACGGAAGAAAACGTCAGGCGGGACACATCGCAGTTATAAAAGAGAGCTTGTCCAAGATACGTGCGATAAAAAATCGCTGTCTCAGGAACCATAAATTGAACCAGCGAGAAAATCGGACCCGGCAATAAGCCGGCGTCATGTCGGAATTCAGTTCCCCGGAATTCCACGGCAGCATGAAAGACGGCTTCGCTGAAGTTTGCTTCCTTTAAGAATTTTGTGGCCACAAAATGCGCATCGCCCGTAAACCGCGCGGCAAAGTCAGCTTTTTGTTCGAACGTGGCATAGGCAAAGAAGGACTGCTGAAAAAAATCAGCATTGCCGAAATCACCCTCATTGCGAAAGGTCGCGCGGGCAAAGACAGCATCTCCTTCAAATTTCACGCTGCTGAAAATGGCCTTTTCTGCAAACGATGCGTTGTAAAAGCCGGCTTCTTTGGCAAAGCGCGCCATGACGAAGGTGACTTCGTGCGTGAAGTCGGTGCTGAAAAGGGCGTCGCCTTTGAAGATTGCGCTGTGAAAGTTTGCTTTGGCTCCAAAAAGGCAACGGGTAAACATTGCGTCTTCTTCGAAGGTCGCACTTGGGAAGTCAGCGCCTTGCTCGAAATTAGCGCTGTAGAAGTTGGCTTCTTTCAAAAACGTGCACTTCTCGAAGTTGCATTTTGCAGGGAATTGGCGGATGGCATATTGTGCGGTCGGAAAGACGAATTTCCTGAAGTCAGCAATTGATCCCGCAGGAGTCCTATGAATGATTACATCGATTTCCTGCTGGAACTGGGCACTGTCTTTTGCAGGGTCGAGCGAATGCATGAGGCACACCGGGACGGGATCGTGCTGAGGAGTGTGGTGAAGCGGGCGACCGCAGAACCTGTCCTCGTGCATGAGAACTGGGCAGAGAGGCAGGTGCGTGACGGCCAGAGGCTGCGGCGACGTGGACGGCTCACTCATGTCGAGGGATTGTAGCAAAGGGTATGAAAATCCGATGTCTCAAAAGCGAGACCCTTCGGCTTCGCTCAGGGCAGGCTATGGGGCACCTTGGACCCTGGCAGATCCTTCCGCTTCGTTCCTCAGCGTCAGGGGATAGCCATCTTGAATTTGGCGATACCGTTAGTGCGGCACTGGAGCTGACGCGGTCGCGTCCCGCTGATCTATGAGTTCTACGTCGAATATAAGGTTGGCTCTGGGTGGAATTGGTCCCTTGCCCTGATCGCCATAGGCAAGCTGCCAGGGGATGAAGAGACGGCGCTTGCCGCCAACGCGCATGCCTTCGAAGCCCTGATCCCATCCGGGGATGACACGGTGCGCGCCTTGCTGGAACTCGAATGGTTGGCCGCGGTCGAAGGATGAATCGAATTTGGTTCCGTCTTCAAGCCAGCCCGTGTAGTGGACGGTATAGACCTTTCCTGGAAGGGCAAGATTGCCGGTGCCTATTGTGGCGTCCTGATAGCGGAGGGCAAATTCGTATTTGATGGGGCCGGTGACCGCGGGGATAGTTTTGGGAACGATGGGAGCAGGAAGCGGTTGAGCTGCCGGGGCGGCGCGATGCCTGGCGGTGGTGTGATGTGTTGGTGTGGTTTGTGCAGTTGCAGTAAAACATGCGAGAAGAAACAGATGGGTAAGGTTGCGGTTGAGCATTGCAGCCATCTTCGCCTTTCGAGGGGTTTCTTGCAAGACTCACCGCAAAGGACGCTAAGTATCCGCAATGGTTCGCGGAGGAAGGATTGATGAATCCCAGGTCTCAAAATCGAGACCTGGGGCACCCACAATTCTTCTATTACCCCTAGTCCTTCTATTGGTGAGGGCGCTGTTCTGGAGCGATGGTTGTTGGCGGAGGAACGTTGGCCAGGGTTGCAGGCTCTTCCTCTTTCAACTCGGGCAATGGGCCTTCGAGTGCAAGATGCAGGACTTCGTCCATGGAGTCCACGAAGTTGAGCTTCATGGCGCTCTTCAGGTTCTCGGGCAACTCGGCCAAATCCTTTTCGTTGTCCTTGGGCAGGATGGCCTCGAAGATTCCGGCGCGGTGCGCAGCGAGCAGCTTTTCTTTCAATCCGCCGATGGGCAGGACCTTGCCGCGCAGGGTGATTTCGCCGGTCATGGCGATGTCGCGGCGGACAGGGATTTTGGCGAGTGCGCTGGCGAGGGCGGTTGCCATGGTGATGCCGGCCGACGGGCCATCTTTGGGAATGGCGCCTTCGGGAACATGAACGTGAATGTCGACGTTGCGATAGAAGTCGCGCGGCAGGCCAAGATGATTGGCGCGGCTGCGGATGTAGGAGAGTGCAGCCTGCGCTGATTCCTGCATAACGTCGCCGAGCTGGCCAGTGAGGGTGAGTTTGCCTTTGCCGTCGAGGATCTGGACTTCCGCGGGGAGAATGCTGCCGCCGACTTCCGTCCACGCCAAGCCGGTGACCAAGCCGACTTCGCTCTTTTCGTGGACCTGCGAGTCGCGGAACTTGGGGACGCCGAGGAATTCGTTGACGTTTTCCGCTGTGAGTTCCTCTTTGTGTTTTGCTCCCTGCTTGACGACGCGGCGCGCAACCTTGCGGCAGATGTTGCCGATTTCGCGCTCGAGGTTGCGGACGCCGGCTTCGCGCGTGTAGCTGCGGATGATTTCGACAATGGCGTCGTCGGTGAAGACGACGTTCTTGTCGGTTAGGCCGGTATTCTCACGTTGCTTTTTGAGCAGATACTGTTTGGCGATTTCGAGCTTCTCGGCTTCGGTGTATCCGTGCAGGCGCAGGACTTCCATCCGGTCCTGGAGCGCGGGCGGAATGGTATGCAAGACGTTGGCTGTGGCGACGAAGAGGACCTCGGAGAGGTCGTATTCAACATCAAGGTAATGGTCCTGGAAGCTCGAGTTCTGCTCGGGGTCGAGGACTTCGAGCAGCGCCGAAGATGGATCGCCGCGGAAGTCGGAGGCCATCTTGTCGACTTCATCGAGCATGAAGACCGGGTTTTTGGTTCCGGCTTTCTTCATCGACTGGATGATCTGGCCTGGCAGGGCGCCGATGTAGGTACGGCGATGGCCACGAATCTCAGCTTCATCGCGCACGCCGCCTAAGGACATACGGACGAACTTGCGGCCTGTTGCCTTGGCGATGGACATGCCGAGTGAGGTCTTGCCGACGCCCGGAGGTCCGACGAAGCACAATATAGACCCTTTAGGATTCTTGACGAGCTGGCGGACGGCCAGGAATTCGAGGATGCGTTCTTTTATTTTTTCCAGTCCGTAGTGGTCTTCGTTGAGGACTTTTTCAGCGCGGTCAATGGAACGAGTTTCCTTGGATTTCTTTTTCCACGGCACGGCGAGCAGCCAGTCGAGATAATTGCGCGAGACGGTGGACTCGGCGGACATAGGCGGCATGGCTTCGAGCTTTTTCAGCTCCTGGATGGCCTTCTCCTGCACGTCCTTGGGCATACCGGCGGTTTCGATCTTCTTCTTCAGGTCGTCGAATTCGTTCTTTTCGCCGCGGCCCAGCTCCTTCTGAATGGCTTTGATTTTTTCGTTAAGGTAGTACTCCTTTTGCGCGCGCTCCATCTGCCGCTTGACGCGGGACTGAATGCTGCGGTCCATGTTGAGCTTTTCGATTTCTACGTCGAGAACGTCGGCGACGCGCAGGAGGCGCTCAGCGGGATCGAAGATATCGAGGAGCTCCTGTTTTTCCGGGATTTCGAGCTGAAGGTTGGCGGCGA
This sequence comes from Alloacidobacterium sp., assembly GCF_035631355.1. NCBI lineage: Bacteria > Pseudomonadati > Acidobacteriota > Terriglobia > Terriglobales > Acidobacteriaceae > Alloacidobacterium > Alloacidobacterium sp. The sequence goes on along the minus strand of NZ_DASQIX010000059.1, from coordinate 16,092 downwards.
TGGTGTCGGCGAGTTTGGACGGCTCATCGGTGCGGACAGCCGCGATCATGGTTTCGTAATTGAGCGATTGCTGCAGCTTGACATACTGCTCGAAGAGGGAAGTGACGCGCTGGGTGAGCTGCTCGACCTGCGCGTTGATTTCAAGATCAGTTTTGCCGGTGCGCACAGTGGCGACGAAGAAGCCGTCGGAGTCATTGAGTTCGACGGCGCGGGCGCGCTCGAGGCCTTCGACGAGCACTTTGATGTTGCCGTCGGGCATTTTGACACTCTGGACGATGTTGCCGATGGTGCCGACGGTGTAAATGTCGTCGGCTTTGGGCTCGTCTACACGGGCGTCATGCTGGGTGGCGAGGAAGATTTTGCGGTCGCCGTTGAGCGCTTCTTCAAGCGCGCGCACGCTGGACTCGCGGCCTACGACGAAGGGGGTCATCATGTAGGGAAAGATCACCATGTCCCGGATGGGCATCATCGGGAGCTTGCGAAGATCGTTCCGGTCTTTTGTTTCCTTGGATTGGGTCACGTCGTCCCTTTCGCTATTCCTGCCTATTAGATGAAGGGTAACTCATAAGGACGCAGGAGGGAAACGAATGGGTGTGTTTCTGGCAACAGGGGTTTAATGGCTTTATTTGGCGGTATTGCCGGATTGACAAAAGGCTTTTACTGCAAAGGACGCGGAGAAACGCAAAGGTGCGCAGAGGGGTCTATCTTGGCAATTCGAAGGTCATGGTTCCCGCTCTTTTGTAAACCGCGAAATGATGGGGACTCGGTTTCGTATCACCGCGGAAAACCGCAGGTCCTTCGGCTTCGCGGCTTCTGCGCTGCGCTCAGGATGACAAATCTATGTTATGAGGCTCTAACCGGCTTTGTCGAGAAGCGTGATGGAGAGGTCGCGTTTGCGGACCATTTCGGCGGTGATCTCGAGTTCCTTGATTTTCTTGTTGCTCGGGAGGTGGTACATCAGATCGAGCATCAGCTCTTCGAGGATCATACGAAGGCCGCGCGCGCCGACTTTGCGGTGCAGGGCCTCCTGCGCGATGGCGTGCGATGCTTCTTCATTGAAGTTCAGATGAACGCCTTCGTACTCGAAGAGCTTTTGATACTGCTTAAGGATGGCATTGCGCGGCTTGGTGAGGATTTCGACCAGCGCAGCTTCGTCGAGCTCGTCAAGGATGCCGATGACAGGGAGACGTCCGACAAATTCGGGAATGAGGCCGAATTTGATCAGGTCCTGCGGCTCGGACTGGCGGAGCAATTCGGCGTCACGCTGCGGTCGAACCGCGCCGCCCTCGGATTGCTCTTCTGACAGGGCCTTGAAGCCAAGAGCTTTCTTGCCGACGCGGCGGCCGACTACGCGCTCGAGTCCGACAAACGCGCCGCCGCAGATGAAGAGGATGTTGGTGGTGTCTACAGGAGTGAATTCCTGGTGCGGGTGCTTGCGGCCACCCTGCGGAGGGACGTTCGCTACGGTGCCTTCAAGAATTTTGAGAAGCGCCTGTTGCACGCCCTCGCCGGAAACATCACGGGTGATAGACGGGTTCTCGTCCTTGCGTCCGATCTTGTCGATTTCGTCGATGTAGATGATGCCGGTCTGGGCGCGGGCCACATCGCCATCAGCGGCCTGGAGGAGCTTGAGGATGATGTTCTCGACGTCTTCGCCGACGTAGCCAGCTTCGGTGAGCGTGGTTGCGTCGACAATGGCGAAGGGAACGTCAAGCATCTTGGCCAGCGTGTGCGCGAGCAGCGTTTTGCCGCTGCCGGTAGGGCCGACGAGCAGGATGTTTGACTTGGAAAGCTCGACATCGTTGCCACGCGTGCGGTTCATCTGGATGCGCTTGTAGTGGTTGTAGACGGCGACGGCGAGTTTCTTCTTGGTCTGGTCCTGACCGATGACGTATTCGTCGAGGAAGGCGCGGACCTCAAGCGGCTTGGGCAGACGCGCAGGTGCGGCGCCGGTCTGGGTTTCGCTGCGGTCGTCTTCGAGAATGGAGTTGCAGACTGCAACACATTCGTCGCAGATGTAAGCGCGGGGGTAATCGCTTGGCGAGGAAATGAGTTTGGCTACCGCGTCCTGTGATTTATGACAGAACGAGCAGCGTAGAGCGTCGTCGGATCCCGTGCGCGTTTTCATCGTTGTGCTGCTCCAACCAACCTTAATCTGCGGCGAGGAGTTTGGTGTCCGGGGCCTGTCCGGAAACCTCGTCGACAATGCCGTATTCCCGGGCCTGTGCCGCGTTCATAATGAAGTCGCGCTCTACGTCGCGTTCAATGCGCTCCAGCGATTGACCGGTGTGCTTCGACATAAGGTTGTTGGTGATTTCACGAATGCGAAGGATTTCGCGCGCGTGGATGTCGATGTCGGTCGCCTGACCGGAAAGCCCGCCCATAGAGGGCTGGTGAATGAGAATTCGCGAGTTCGGCAGGGCAAAGCGCTTGCCTTTGGTGCCCGACATGAGCAGAAATGCCCCCATGCTCGCCGCCTGACCGATGCAGTAAGTCACCACATCGTTCTTTATATATTGCATTGTGTCATAGATTGCGAGGCCCGCGGTAATGGAGCCACCGGGAGAGTTAATGTACAACTGGATATCCTTCTCCGGGTCTTCGGCGGAAAGGAAAAGCATCTGGGCAATGACGAGGTTGGCGATCTGGTCGTCGATGGGGGTGCCGAGGAAAATGATGTTGTCGCGAAGCAGACGGGAATAGATGTCGTAGGCGCGTTCGCCCCGGTTCGTCTGCTCAATGACCATTGGTACCAGTGCCATGCTTTTGCTTCTCACTTCCCGGAGTCGGGGACTCCGTCAAATCGGGCCTTGAAAACCGGGGCTAAAGCCCCTCAATTTCGCCAGCCTGTTTCACCGGGCCAAAGCCCGGTGCTTCTACCTAAAACTCCACTTTTGAAACACCCAATAACTAAACCGGTGCGTCCCCAGCAACAGGCCGGTGGAAATATCTATGTCAGGAGGCAAGCTTTGCGTAAAGCAGGCTGCCTGTTTTTTCTCTGCGGATTTGTTCACGGATTCTAGCTATACCGCCGTCGTCCGTCAAACGCTTGCGCAGTGTCTCTAATGGTTCACGCATTTGCAGGGAGAGCAGTTCGAGTTCACGATCAACTTCCGCGTCGGCAACCTCAATCTTTTCTTCGTCCGCGATGCGGTCAAGCAGCAGCGATCCCTTTACTTCGTTCAGGGCTGAATCACGCTGCGCGCCACGCAGACGGTCGAAATCAAGCTTGCGCATGTCTTCGGTCCTCATGCCCTGTTGCGCGAGAGCGCGCAGACCGCGATCGAGGCGGGCATCGACCTGCTGCTGAACAAGCGATTCGGGAACCGGAAATTGGTATTTCGCGATAAGCGCTTCGACAATTTTGTCGCGCGTCTCACCTTCGAGCCTGTGTTTCTTGTCGTTTGCGAGGTGATCCTTCAACTTCTGCTTGAAGTCTTCGATGCCTTCATACTCGCCAAGTTCTTTTGCGAATTCGTCTGTAAGGTCGGGCTGGACCTTGTTTTTGATGGCCTTCACTTCGACATCGTAGGAGACGGTCTTCCCCGCAAGACGGCGTTCGCCAAAGTCCTCGGGGTAGCTGACTTCAAATTTCAACTCTTGCCCTGGCTTCGATCCGCGCAAGGCTTCGTTGAAAGCGGGCAGAGTGTTCTGACCGCCGACTTCGATCATGACGTCGTCACCGGTGACAGGCTGCTGCAGAGCGGCTTCGGCGGGTTCGCCTTCGGTTTTGAATTCGCCGCGGAAGGTGATCTGCGCCCAGTCGCCATCGGCGAGAGCACGGTCTTCCGTTACTGGCTCCATGGTGGAGCGGGAGTCGCGGACGCGGTCAAGCTCGGCGTTGAGTTCGGCGTCGGTGAGCTCAGTGTCCGGCTTTGGCACCCGCAGATCCTGATAACCGGCGACGGAGATTTCCGGAAGAATTTCAAAGACGGCCTTGAACTTGAGCGGCTGGCCGTCTTCGAGTTGCAGGTCGGTGACCTGCGGCTGGGAAATGGGCCTGAATCCGGCTTTGTCGATGGCGGCGCGGAAATGCGTGGGCAGCACGGATTCAACCACGTCCTGGCGCAAGCCGTCGGCGAAGCGTTTGCGGATGAGCGACTCAGGCACTTTGCCGGCGCGGAAGCCGGGGATGCGCGCCTGCTTTTGATAGCGGCGGGTTACGGTACGGAATGCCTTCGACACCTCATCGGCGGGTACTTCGACTTCCACTTCGCGCGTGCATTCGGGGTTGAGGCTGGGGCCATGATGATGCTCGTGGCTGTGCTCGTGAGTATGGGCGTGCTCCGCCTGTTCGGGAGCAGTTGCTTCGGGATTCGGAGTTGCTTCGATGGTGTCGGTTGAACTCAACTTAGTGCCTTCCAGATATGGTCGTTCGCATGCGGAAAAGAGGGCAATTATGAGGGGATCTGTGGCGCCCGATGCAGCCCTCGGAATGCAGCATGGAACAGTCTCTTCTTATGTTATGTGCCTTTCAAAAGAAGAGCAAACGCGACTCCCAGTCGAGCGGGGCGCGCCCTTCGGGCACCTCTCTGTATTGGCGGCAGTGGCGCTTCTGTTGAGCACGAATTAGCGAAAAGATGGGGATTTTGTTGTGTACGTGCGAAAGGAGTCTCACCGCCGAGAGCGCAGAGGATACGCAAAGGTGCGCGGAGTGAAGCTTCTTTCACGAAAGAGCGCACAGAGGGCGCAGAGATTTACGTCTCGCTGTGCACGGGTTTGCGGACATGGCTTACGAAGCGTGGATGGGCGGCGCCGTAGATCTGAAAATTACTGCGGGCTTCGGAGAGACTCAGCTCTCCGTTGACTGTGCCGCGCACAACGTCAGCGTCGCTGTCGTCCTGTCCATCATCCTGCCACCAGCAGACGGGACAGAGGCCGAGCGAGTCGGGAACATCGAGAGTCTTGAAACCACAGCAGAGGCAGCGCACGCGCGCAAGTGTATCCATATAAATTCAGACGCGATTTTGATTTTGGAGTCGCGGGGAAATTGTAGTTGATTTGTCTGGTGGCAGGAAAGCTCAGATTTCATGCGAAGGGGAAGAATCTTTGCGATGGTGCAACTTGCCACATCGCAGAGATTCTCCCCTTCACTACGTTCAGGGTCAGAATGACGGCAGTTTATCTGGTTATTTCGTCTCTGGCACAAAGAGCGCGAGCTTGCACTTCCAGGTTACTGACTGGCCGGGCTTGAGCGTGACCATGCCGGTGTCCATGCCGTGCCACTCCTTGCCCCAGGGGTCGCCAAAATTGAACTGCTCTTCGATGGCGGTGAAGCTCTTGTCCGGCGGAGCGTAGATCTGCACCGTTTTGATTTCCGGTGATTCTCCTATTATGTTAACGCCGTATTTTGATGCGGGATCAGTGAGGCTGACAACCACATTGTCATCACTGCGTTTTAGGTGGGCGAAGTTGTCATCGAGGAACATGCTGCCGAGGGGCACGCCATCCGGCTCATTGAAGTCGTATTCGGTTCCTTTAACGGGGATGAGTTTACCTGTGGGGAAGACGTCGTCATAGTTGTTGACCTGCGCGTAGACGTCGGCGGGCACATGAAGGCGCGCCTGCGTGCGGTCGCCGCTGGGGATATTGAAGTAGGGATGCCAGCCGATGGCCATCGGCTCATCTTCGTTGCCGACGTTCTTCGCGGTAATGATGGCTTCGACCGCATCGCCGCTAAGAGCGATGGTGAAGTTGAGATCGGTTTGGGAGGGCCAGTATCCGCCGAAGTTGCCGGCGTGAATGACTCCGGTGACGGTCTGGCCGTCAGGCGTGGACTGCGTCTGCACATCTTCAGCCTTGCTGGCGAGGATCAGGCCATGCATGGCGTGCTTTTCGGCGCCCGGCTTCTTGCCCACCCAGTTTGCAGGCAGCGTAATGGACTTGCCGTTCCATTCGGTAGTGATGGTTTTGCCGTCCGCGGAAAGCTTGCCGCGGATGCGGTTGGGACAAGGGACCAGAAATGCGCCACCGAAGGAGAAGCTGGCATTGCCGTTCAGGTCGGCAGGAGGCTGGCCGTTAAGTTTGGCCGATGCGTCTTCGAGTGAGGGGGAAGCGAAAACATTGACTTCACCTTTGCCGGGAACATTGGCAGTAATCTGGAAGAGGTTCATGCCGCGGCCGGGAAGAATGGTGGCCGAAAGGAATTCAGGCTTGGCGCCATTGGATGTTGCGGCGCGTTGCAGCTTCACGATATTTTCTCCGCCAATTTGAGTGACTGCCGCGGGCTTTGCAGCAGTTTCCTGCTGCGCGGGTGGAGCGGGCTTGTTGCAGCCTGCGACTGAGAGCAACGCCGCCGCGGCTACTGCCGGCAAATAGCGTTCAAAGTGAACAGACATAGATGGAAACCTCATGCTTCGTGCAGGATTGGGAAACGTTTGCTTTCTGAAAGCGAACCCATTCTACGCAGTAGAATCGGCATGTGCCAACAAAACAACTGAAGGGGCACGATGGGCTGGCGGCGCTGAACGCCCGCGTAGTCGAATGCGATCTCTGCCCACGTTTGCGGGACTACTGCCGTGAGGTTGCCGAGAAGAAGCGGCGCGCTTACATGGACTGGGAGTATTGGGGCAAGCCGGTGCCATCATTTGGTGACGCGAAGGCGCGGGTGCTATTGCTTGGGCTGGCTCCGGGCGCGCATGGATCGAACCGGACAGGCCGGCCGTTTACGGGTGATGGCTCCGGCGATTTTCTTTATCCGGTGCTGTACGAGGCAGGGTTTGCATCGCAGCCGAATGCGACTTCGCGCGATGATGGGATGAGGCTTCGCGACATATGGATCACCAGCGTGGGACGGTGCGCTCCTCCGGGGAACAAGCCGTTGCCGGAAGAGTTGATACATTGCTCTGCATTTCTTGATGAAGAGATTGGTTTGCTCTCGCGGCTGCGCGTGGTTGTCTGTCTGGGCAAGATCGCTTTTGACGGATTTGTGGCGCACCTGATCCGGACGGGTCAGATTGGGAAGCGCGGCATGCTGCAATTTGGTCATGGACTCGAATATGCCGTACCCGGAAACCGCCGGCTGCTGGCGAGCTATCATCCGTCGTTGCAGAACACCAATACGGGGAGGTTGACAAAGACGATGTTTCTGAAAGTGTTTGCGCGAGCGCACGAGCTGGCAGAGGGAAAAGATGCTGGTTGAGATTTTGCTTGCGGTGTTGCTGATCGCGCTGGTTGGCGCATTTCCAAAATGGCCATATAGCCGTACGTGGGGGTACAGTCCGAGCGTTGGCATCGGAATCATTTTGTTGATTATGATTTTGTTGTGGTTCGGGAATGTGATTTAGGTCTCGGGAGGTTGGCGAAGGACAGGGACTGATACAGTATTTTTCTTCGAATTTGTTGTTAGTAAAGTGGGTCCTGAAATCATGGGGGGCGGCTGATTTGCTGGACCAATTACACAGCCCTGCAAGAGCAAGATGATCAGCGAACCCTCCATGAGCAGTAGTACGACCAAGAACACAGATGTGCCTCACAGCGGCAGTTATGCGTATAGGGTCTGCGCGATAGCCGCACTTGCGGGGCTTCTATTTGGGTTTGATATCGCGGTCATAAACGGCGCGCTGGTATTTTTGCGGGACCAGTTTCATCTTTCAGATTTTTCGACTGAACTGGCTGCGAGCAGCCTTCTCGCTGGATGCATCGCCGGCGCGTTGATTGCCGGCTGGCTGAGCGACCGCTATGGCCGCAGGAGCGTACTTGCCGCTTCTGGGCTGCTTTTTGCTGTTTCTTCTGTCGGAGCGGCTCTGCCGCGAAATTTTATCGAGTTCGGAATTGCAAGATTTGCCGGAGGCATCGCCATTGGGATCGCCTCAATGCTGGCGCCACTCTACATGGCCGAAGTTTCTCCGGCCCGCATTCGCGGCCGCCTGGTTTCATTGAACCAGATGGCCATTGTCACCGGCATCCTGTTTGCCTATCTCGTGAACTGGTCGCTCTCATTTCAGGGGCAGTCGGGATGGCGCTGGATGTTTGCGATTGCCGTGCTTCCCTCGCTGGGGCTTTTTATTGGGTTATTTTTTGTGCCGGAAAGTCCCAGATGGCTTGTGGAGCGGAAGCGCATTCCTGAGGCGCTTGATGTTCTGAAAAAAATAGAAGGCCGTAATGCGGAAGCGCAGCTTGCAATGATACAAAACTCCGTACTTGCCGAGTCGGGGACTTTTTCTGACCTGCTTGCTCCGGCGCTTCACAGGCCCTTGTTTCTGGCTGTCGCGCTCGCCATCCTGCAGCAGATTACGGGCATTAACACAGTCCTGTTCTACGGATCCGTGATCTGGGAGCGCCAACTGGGTAGCTCCAGCCACAGCACAGCCATTGGCGCAAACGTAACAATCGGCCTTATCAATTTCCTGGCGACCATCGTCGCTCTCTGGTTGATCGACCGCTTGGGAAGAAGACCGCTGCTCATGTTCTCCAGTGGCTGTATGGCGGTTTGCCAGCTACTGCTTGGCATTGCATTTCTGTTGCCTTCTCCTCCGGCGTTGCTTGTATTGGGCTGCATGCTCTTATGCGTGGCCGTATTTGCCGTTGGACTTGGTCCGGGAGCGTGGGTCCTGATGGCTGAATTGTTTCCGACACGTGTGCGCGGCAGAGCGATGTCCGTAGCAAATACAGCGCTCTGGATTGCCAGCTTTGTCCTGACGGCGACATTTCTATCCCTGGCGCATGCGATCACAATTACCGGGGCATTCTGCGTGTACAGCGTAATGTGTGTACTTACGTTTCTTCTGGTGCAGAAACTCATTCCGGAAACGAAAGGCAAGAGCCTGGAAGAGATTGAACAACTTTGGATGTAGATCGAAGGGATGATGAAGCGGAAACAAATCGGGTGTGTGTCGGCAGCTGTTTTCACTGTTTTTCTCGCGATCGGTACAGTAGCGCAGACTGCTGCGCGTGAAGTTGTACTGGATGGGAACAGCAAAGGCGCAATCTTTGATGGGATCGGCGCTGTAAGCGCAGGCGCATCCTCACGCCTATTGATTGACTATCCTGAGCCGTACCGCGGCCAGATTCTCGATTACCTCTTCAAGCCGAACTACGGAGCATCTCTGCAACATCTGAAAGTTGAGATCGGCGCGGATGTGAACTCGACGGACGGTTCCGAGCCAAGTCACATGCGCAGCCGCAGCGACCATGATTACACCAGAGGCTACGAGTGGTGGCTGATGGAAGAGGCCCACAAGCGCAATCCCAACATCATTCTGGATATTCTGCCGTGGGGCGCGCCGGGATGGATCGGCGGAGGCAACTTCTATTCAGAAGATATGGCCAACTATGTTGCTGATTTCATTCTTGGCGCGAAAAAGACCTATGGACTCGATATTGCTTATGCAGGGATCTGGAACGAGAAACACTTTGAAAATCCGGAGTATGTGAAAACGCTCCGTCGTGTCCTGGACGCGCATCATCTCCAGACAAAGATTGTCTGCTGCGATGAGTATCCGCGGAAAGATGTAGACCAGTGGGCAATTATCGAGTCCATGAAGCAGGACCCTGAATTGCTGCGGGCAGTGGCTGTCGTCAGCGTCCACTATCCACGCATCAACGGAAAGCTGACGACGCCCGAGGACGCGCGCGTGATCGGCAAGCCGCTGTGGTCGAGCGAAGACCAGCCCGCGTCCAGCGCTTCAGATATTTTGTCGCGCGACTGGCGCATCGGCGGTCGCCTACTTGCCCAACTCTATAACGAGAATTACCTGAAGGGTGGATTTACAACGACCGAGATATGGAGTCCGATTACTTCTTACTATGATATTCTCGCCGCGCCTAACTCCGGATTGATGTATGCCAATACTCCGTGGTCCGGATATTACAACGTCCAGGGCGCTATCTGGGCGACGGCGCACACGACGCAATTTGCACAGCCGGGATGGCAATATCTTGAAAGTTCTTCAGGATATTTGCCCGAGAAAGGCGATTATGTCGCTCTGCGCTCTCCAAACCATAAGGATTGGAGCGTTGTTCTTGAGACCATCGGGGCGAAGGACATGCAGAAGGTCACGTTCCATCTTCGCGGAGGCTTGTCCGAGGCCACTGTTCATGTCTGGGAGACAAATGACGCGCATACTTTCGATCACGTAGCGGACGTCCCAGTCAGCAATGGAGCATTTATCTATAAATTTGATCCGGACTCTCTCTATTCACTGACGACGACAACAGGGCAGGGAAGAGGCTCTGCTGCGCCGCCCGCACAAAAGCCGTTTCCATTCCCGTATCGAGAGGATTTTGAGAAGACTCCGCTGCATCGCGCTCCGCTTTTTCTCGCCGACCAAGATGGAGCGTTTGAGGCTGCTCCATGCATTGGGCGCGCGGGCCGTTGTCTGGAGCAGGTCATTACAGAGAAGCCAATCCCATGGGGACCATTGCCCGATCCATCGACAATTGCTGGTGATGCGACATGGACGGACTACCAGATCAGTGCAGACGTTTGGCTTGAACAATCCGGTAACGTGACATTGATAGGAAGAATTGACTCGGCTGATGTTTTTAGAGATGACAAGGCGCATTACCCAAGTGGATATGTCCTTCAGGTAAATGCCAGCGGTGGATGGAAGCTGCTGTCCTGTGACTACAAGAAACCTGATCGCCTGCTTGCTCAGAGTACGGCGGATTTTACTCCGGCAAAGTGGCATCACTTGCAGCTCGGGTTCAAGGGAAAGCAAATCACGGCCAGCATAGACGGACATGATGCTGCCCGCGTAGAAGATGCTGATCACTCGCACGGCATGTTCGGCATCGGCACAGGGTGGAACCACGCCCAATTCGACAACCTCTCCGTCGAACGTCCATGACGAACCGCATGCTCTCAAACGGGTAGCCATTTCTCAAACTGCAAACAAGCTGGCGAAACTTCGGCACGCCCAGGCGCTGCTCGCCGCATTTTGCCTCGTGGGCGGCGCTCTTCGAGTCGATTGTGCAACGGAACCAGATTCCATTCTGGGGTGGCGTCGGAGTTGTTCGCAGAGGAGGTCATCGACCGCTTCTGTCCAAATTGACAGTTCCCAAGAAGCAAGAACGGGTCCAGCATCTTTTTAAATGCGGTAATCATTATTGAACGGAGGCTATCCCAGTGAGATGGCGACTTGCTCTCGTAGTGGGCACAGTGCTTCTTGTGACCAGTATCCCGCTCTTTGCAAAAAGCCCTTCAGGCGCATCCGCTGATGATGCCTATTGGGTTGAACACTGGTCAAAACCACCGGTGGCTCTCTACGGTCCCGAGGAGGAAGCTTTCAACCAAAACATGCACGAAATCAGGTTTGCCCATGATCGTTTTGACCATGCCTTGGACCAGAACACCCTAAATGCCGATGTCCAATGGTTGAAGGATCATCCAAATGCTCGCTTTTTCATCGACGGTTACGCCTCTGCGACAGGCAGCGAGGCCTACAATCTGAAACTCTCGGGAGAACGAGCGTGGTGGGTCAGACAAGCTCTGATACGCAAGGGCATTGCGGAGGATCGAATCGTGTTGGCGGTGCCATGGGGGATGTTATATCCAGCCTGTACCGAAGACACCGAAGAGTGCCATGCTAAGAATCGGGTCGTCCGGTTTACTTACCATCCGAACTGAGAGAAACAGCCGATTGACATCAATCGACACACAGGCAGAAATTCGCGGCCAATATTGCTAACAAAGAAATTAGGAATCTCAAGACCTTGACTGAAACTTTTCTGAGATGAACCTAGTGGGATGGGATTGACATCCGGGCTCCCGTCGTCACTAATTCCTCGTCGATTAGCGAGCTGATTTGATCCCACACGCGCGGATCGTTCTCGATCTCTATATGAGGCTTTGTAAAGATGCGCGCGCGCCACGGAAATGTATCGCAATTGACTCGATAATTCTTGTACGTCATCTGAAAATTGCCAAGTATCTTCGTGTGTGTTGGATCTGCCGCTCGTATTGTCTGTACCCCATGAAGCAGGCCATGAGACTGATAGAAATTGACTGCTTTGGCCACATTTGAAGGGACAGTAGAGTCATCTTGTCCTGGCTTTGCAATGCTGTCTATCTGAACCGTAAGTTGCACTGGTATTTCATCTCGCCCCAACTCGCGCGCTAATTTTAGAGTCTCGGCAGCGCCCCAGCTATGCCCATAAATGAGAATCTTTGCCTGCTGCTTTTCGGCAGCCGTCAATATCCCGTTATGATCCGTGTCCAAAAGGAACAAAATCTTTTTGAAAGCATTTGTCCGCTGATGATTTCCGAAGACCTCTGCGTGAACATAGCCAGGATAGGTATAGCGGATATGAGCAGCGAATTGCACCTCTTGATGCCTGCGATCATCGCTTTTTACGAAGCCGCCAACGAATCCGATCAGAATTGCCTGCGGCAGCCGGATGTCTCTTGTCATTCGTGCTTCCGAGATCAAGCGATCAGGCTTAGAGGGCGGGTTAGCTGATTGCTGACCAAACATTGAGCACAGAACAAAGAAAGTTGAGACGAACAGGCCTATTCCACGCATGATGATGCAGTTGTGCCGTAGTTTACTCTCCATCTCAGTTACTCGTAGTCTGTTTCTGCAGGCGGTCATTGAAAATAATGAAGACACGATTCATAAAAGAGCAACATTGACAGCTGCGATCGGGCGTTAATTTTCCATAGCAGGAAAGTGCTGGTTCATGTGAGGCTAAGGAGGAGTAAAAGGAAGTACCTTACCCCAGCATTGTTTATTGAAGGAGACTTCCAAGTGACTGCTGAGACCATTCATGGCGATGCAGGCCCTCAGCTTCGACCGAATTCGCTCGGTCTTCCAGAACTGGTGTTCCAGGGTGTCACGCACATCGCGCCCGCAGCGAACATCGTATTCACTTTCCCTATCATTGCGCTGCAGGCTGGGCCGGTTATGCCGCTTTCGTTCCTGCTCTCCACCATGGTGTGCTTTTTTATAGGGAACACCGTGTTCCAGTTCTCCCGGTACATGCCATCGAGCGGCGGCTATTATTCGTTCGCCACGCGCGGGCTCGGCAGCCGCAGTGGGTTCATGGCCACCTGGAGCTACCTGATCTATGAGATTTTGGGCGCGGCCGGAGCCACGGGTTTCCTTGGCTACCTTATCTCGGATATGTTGCAAAAGCAGTTCCATGTGAACATCCCATGGTGGTCTTTCGCATTGGTGACAACTGTCCTTGTCTGGGCCCTCACTTACCACGGGATCCAGTTGTCGGCTCAGATTACAACGCTTTTGGGCGGTCTCGAACTGCTGATCATGTTGGCGCTTGGAATCACGTTTCTGATCCATCCAGGTCCGGGTTCCACATATCTAGCGCCATTACGGCCTTCTTCATCGCCACATCACTTCGGCGGCATCCTGGCCGGGATGGTTTTCTCCATCCTTGCGCTGAGCGGTTTCGAGGCTCCAGCACCGCTAGCTCAGGAAGCCCGCCGCCCGGGCAAGCTTGTCGGCCAGTCGATCATGCTTTCCCTAGGTAGTATCGGAATTTTCTACATCCTTACTTCGTATGCAAGTGCAATCGGTTGGGGTACCGGCAACATGGCAGCCTTCGCCTCCAATCCTAATCCGTATTACGTTCTTGGCCATGCGCTGTGGGGTGCTGGCTGGTGGTTCGTCGTCCTCGCTCTCGTCAACAGCGCCGTGGGCGTCGGTCTTGCCTGCACCAATGCTGCTTCTCGCGTGATGTATACGATGGGCCTGGCGGGCACCCTCCCTGCGCGTTTCGGGTATGTCCATTCCGTCCACCGGACACCCACCATGTCAATCGCGTTTGTGCAGATATCCGGCTTCGCGGCAATTCTGCTTGTGGGCTTTTTGTTAAAACCCGATACCATCTTCGGTTTTCTTGAAACAATTGCCACCCTTGCTGTCATCATCCTCTACGCTATGGCAAACTTAGCCCTAACGAGCTATATGCGTCGGGAGCAGCGAGGCAAATTTATGTTCTGGCAACATGTAGCGGCTCCATGGTTCGCAACCCTGGCCCTGATCCCTGTCCTCATTGTCACGGTCTACCCGAAACCCGCTTGGCCTTATAGCCTGACTCCCTATCTTTTTCTCGTAGGGCTCCTCGCCGGGTTTGCTTACATGCAGTGGCGCGAATCACGCCATCCCGGAGTGCTTCACCGAGGTGCGATGATGCTTATTCGCACGGACGGCGCCTTAGAGCGTGACGTTCACAGCCAAAGCGATGCAGTTGATATCTGACATCTGCCTTGTCGCCGGTGAGGCATTTGGTTGGCAAGAAGGCTCCTGCCGCACCGCAGAGGTCTGGATCATGCATCCTTCTCCCAAATGCAGAGATGGTGGTCTCGTACTGAAGCGCTCTTCTTATCTCTGCCCTAAGGAGAAATTGTTTCAATAACGCGCTGATCTGCGCTCGTTGAGGTGGGTACTCACGTCGTGATTTCCCAGCTCTTTGCTCTAAGCTTGAATTATCGGACATGGGCACCGGCCCTTGCGGCAGCAGACTGTTCCAAACTCTTCGCGCTCTTGTCTTCCGTGTCATTCAGCCATGCGACATTGGCCGAACTGTCGCTGAAACGCCGCAGGCCCGCTTCCCGGATCGCTGAATCAGGAACCTTGCTCAATGGCGTGTAGCGTGGGTGATGATGTTCCTTATAAGGATTATTGCGGGCAGCGTTGTAGCAGCAGATCATCGACCAGCGCGGCTTGTCGGACTTGTTCTGATCGGAGCGATGCAGCAGGTTGGCGTGAAAGAAGAGCACGTCGCCCGGCTCCATCTCGACATAGACACGTTCCAGAACTTTTTCGGCTTCGTGGACTCGCTCCATGTCCGCACCCGCCTGCTCTCCAGTCAGCACATGGTCTACGCGGCCCAGATGATGCGAGCCTTTGAGCACCTGCATGCAGCCGTTTTCTTTAGTTGCAGGATCGACCGCGATGAAGGCGCTGGTCAGCAATGGAAAGAGTACGCCATTCTGGTACCAATAGCCGTAGTCCTGATGCCATGCCCAAGCCCCGCCTACTTTCGGGTCTTTCATGATCATCTTGGAGTGATAATGGTAAACCTCACCGCCGAGAATCTTCTCCGCAGTGTTCACAATGGTTTCGCAGCGCGCGAACATGCCATAGATAGTGTCGCCGGGATGGTTCCACAATGAGAGGCGGACAGTTCCGCCTTCTCCATCGCCTCTGCCGTAGGAATGCTGGTCCAGTTCGCGATCTTCTTTCGCGGCACGCCGTAGAAGCTCAATCTCTTCAATGTCGAACATCCCGCGGGCAATCACAAAACCGTCAGACTCATAGGTTTTCAGCAGATCATCGTGCAAAGGACCGCTTGCCATAACTATTCTCCTTTCGAGCGCGAAGCCCATTCATCAGGCGGTCAGTGACCTGATAGGCCTCGCGAACCCAGTCCACAATCTTGTCCGGTTCGAGTGAATACTCAAGCTCGATGCTTACGGTTCCGGAAAAGCCGGCATCGGCAAGTGCTTTCAAATGTGGCGGGAAATTTACCGCCCCGCGTCCGGGTGGAAGATCACCATGTTTCTTGCCGTCGCAGTCTGAAAGATGCACATGGGCGATGCGTCCAGCCAGTTTCGAGATTTTGTCTGCCGCGTCTCCGGCGAGCGCCAGATGCGAGATGTCCACGTTGGCCTTGGCTGCTGGATGAGCCACGTCATCCAGGAACCGTCGCATGAGATCAATATTGTTGACAATGGACAGGTGAAATGGCTCAATCTCAAGTGCAATTTCCAGACATAAAGACTGTGCGTATTCAGCCAGTTGGCGCACATGCTGCACAGCCCATTTCCATTGGTCCCGCGGCGCAATCACTTCCTGCTGCCATATGTATTCACCAATCACCATCAGCAGGTTTCTGCCTTCTAATTCATAGCAAAGATCAAGATAGGCTTTAGCTCGCTGGACGTGGAAAGCGCGCACGGGCTGGTTGAAATCGGCAATTCCCAGCGCGCAGCATACGGTAGAAACAACTGGAAGACCGACGGCGATACAACTCTTGCGAATCAAGCGGCGCTCCTGCGCGCTGATCTCCAGCGGATCGGCGAAGATATCGATCGTGTCGAAGCCGATCTTTTTGGTCAGCTCAATACCCCGGGCGGTATCGATGGAGGTGCCTAGCCATGCTGAGTTGATCAGGCCGAGCTTCACT
>NZ_DASQIX010000058.1:0-13947 GCF_035631355.1 Alloacidobacterium sp. | reverse complement strand
CGCGACGATTAACCCGCCCACCGTAAGAAACAGCGCGGTCGTCTTCCACAGCGAACCGTTACCTGGAAGCCCCTGCTGTGCATTGCCGAAGAACGTCATGCCGCAGGAAATCAGCGCGAACAGCAGCAGCGTTCCGGCAAGGATGTAGAGGTTGCGGGCCATGTCCCGCTTTTATGCTACCGGATTCCGGCCAGCCCCTGCACAGAAGCGCGCAGCTTTGCCGGGTCGTAGCCGACGCCGTCCTTGAAAACAGTCTCGACCTTTTCCACGTCGTTGATCTTATCTGCCGGGTTGCCGTCGACGACCACGATATCAGCAGCCTTGCCGGGAGCAATGGTTCCAATGCTCGCATCCTCGACCAGCCACTTCGCTCCGTTTTCCGTTGCGATATGTATCGCCTCGACTGGCGTGAAGCCGGCTTCGACCAGCAACTCAAGGTTGCGCTGATCGCCAAAGCCAGCAAGAATACCGCCGAAGCCTGTCGGATCACAGCCAGCCATGAGCAAGCCGCCGGCTTTTACAAAGCTTCGCTCAAACTCCATTTCTTTCTTGAGCAGCACAGCCCAAGGCGATTTGTCTCCGTTCTCGGCGATGGATGCGCGTGTCTCCAGCACATGGCTCCATGATTGCCCGGACATCGATGACTTCTGCTCCGTTTCGAATTCCAGCGGCGCACGTCCAGCCACAAAGCTCTCAAAGATCGCCAATGTCGATGTGACAGCTACATGATGACTCACAAGGTCTTGAATCATCTTTTGCACCAGCGCGCTCTCTATATCGAGGCTCTTCGCCATTTCCATCATCGGCCCGCGTTGTCCAGGACACACACCTGGTTTCTTGCCCGAGTAGAACTCGGTATCCACAACGAAACCGTGCTCCAGGTTGTCGATGCCCATATCAGCAGCCTCAGTAAAGCCAATCGAGCACAGATGGCCTGTAATTTTCAGCCCTTTCGCATGAGCATGATCAATCGCCGCCTTCAACTCATCTGGCGTGATGTGCATGTATGCCTTGAATGACGTAGCGCCCTCCGCGGCCCAGTAATCGACCAAACGGCCAGCGTCCGCCGCATCTTTCAATTCATAGAGTTGTGGACCCAGTGTGGGAGCACCTTCCAGATACGGCGCCGTGAGATGCAGCTTCGGCCCAGGCAGCTTGCCTGCATCAATGGCTTTCTTTAACTCAATATCCGCATAGGGCTCCACGCTCCCCGCAGTACGCGCCGTCGTAACTCCTGCCGCAAGGTAGAGTCGCGGCGCGGAATCCGGCGCTTCACCGAAGAAGACGACGCCATCCTTGGGCTCGAGTGGTGTGGCGTAATACAAATGCTCGTGCATGCCAACCATCCCCGGAAAAACCGTCTTCCCTTCCAGATCAATCACCTTCGCACCCGGCGGAAAAGCATTGCGCAGCATGGCGCTTTGCACATTGACGATCTTGCCATGGTCGATGTCGATCCGCATCCGCTCACGCGCCGGCGCGCCGGTGCCATCAATCAGGCGCACATTGTTCAGCACGATCATCGGTGCGTCTTCCTTGATATAAGTCTTCAGTGAATTCGGTGCTGTAGTCTGCGCGGCGCAGACGCTCGCCAGAATGAAAACTCCCGCCATCAACTTACATATAAATTGCACGGAATGGCCTCTATCTGAGAGGTTCAGAAAAACAAACCCACTTTGAGGCAAGCATCCACCAGCCGTCAAGACAGAATTATTTTCGCTGAAAGAAATCGCCGACTGCGGCAATGTCCTGAGTAACACGGTAAGGAGGAAGGCTTTCAAGAAAGATGCGCCCATAGCGCTGCCGCTGGATACGCGGGTCGAGCAGCATGAGCACGCCGCGGTCTTCAAGCGAGCGGATCAGCCGCCCGAATCCCTGCTTCAAGGTAATCACCGCCGACGGCACCTGATATTCAAAGAAGGGGCTTCTTCCCTCCTCTTCAATCGCTCGCATGCGCGCCTGCACCACGGGGTCTGTCGGCACGGCAAACGGCAGTCGATCGATAATGACGCAGCTTAAGGCCTCACCCTGCACGTCCACTCCCTGCCAGAAGCTCGACGTGCCGAACAGCACGGCGTTCGGCGTTGCGCGAAATTCTTCAAGCAACGCCTTGCGCGGCGCATTGCCCTGCAGCAGCAGCGGATAAGGCAGTTCCATCAACAATCGCTCATAGATATCGCGCATCTGCTGATAGCTGGTGAAGAGACAGAAAGCGCGCCCCTCGGAAAGCTCCAGCACACGGTGGATTTGCTTCGTCGCCTGTTCCTGAAAATTCGGGTCGCGCGGGTCTGGCATCTCCGGCGGCAGATAAAGCAGCGCCTGGTCGCCATATCTGAAGTGCGACGGCACCACAAGCTCGCGCGCGTCTTCCATGCCAACGCGCCTGCGAATATGCTGAAACCCGCCCTGCACTGTCAGCGTAGCTGAGGTCAGAATGACGCTGGGAAAATTCTCAAACAGTAATTCGTTGAGCAGCTGCGAGACATCAATCGGCGTAGCTTGCAGATAAGTATTGCGGCCCGCCTCGCGCCCACGTCCCGCTCTGCGCCGCTCCAGCCAGAAGACCGTGTTGCGGTCATCAGCCTCCATCAGGAACTTCAATTGCTCCCGAATGTCCGTGGCACGCTTATTCAATCCCGGAGCCTCTTCCACGCCGCGCACATGTTCCAGTTCGCCTTCAAGACGATGCAGCGCATTGAGCAACGCAATATAAAGATCCCCCTGCGTCTCCAGAAATTCTTCACGATCGGCAAACTGCATGCGGCCTTCGCCGTGCGCTCCCATCGGCAGCGCGCCGAAGAACATGCGCGCCCGCTCGCGCAGCAGTTGCGAGGCTGAGTGAAGACCGCTGTTCAATGCCTGCTTCGCGCGCAGCATTGTTTCCAGATCACGCGCCAGTTCTTCAAAGCGCACATTGCTCAGACTGATGCCGAAATAACTCGATGCCACATCCTCCAGTTCATGCGCTTCGTCGAAGATCACCGCAGCCGCATCCGGGAGCACGCCCGCATCAGGCGCGGTCCGGGCTTGCTGCTTGATGGATAGGTCGGCGAAAAAGAGGTGATGGTTCACGATCACAACATCACTCTCTGCCGCCTTGCGACGCATTTCCGTAATAAAGCAGCGCTCGTAATTGGGGCAGCTTTGCCCGAGGCAGGCATCGCTGCGAGCGTCCAGCTTCGCCCACACCGCGCTCGCTTCCGGCAATGAATCAATCTCCGCCCGGTCGCCGGTTTCCGTCGTCTTCTCCCATTCAGCAATCGCCTGGTACTGCTCGATCTCTTCCAGCCCATTCAAAATCGGCTGATCGCGCAGCGCGTAAAGCTTATGCCGGCAAAGATAATTCGCCCGCCCCTTCATGTAGCAGACGCGCAGCGGCCCCAGCAGCGATTCGAGAAACGGAACATCCTTGAAGAAAAGCTGCTCCTGAAGGTTCTTTGTGCCAGTGGATATGATTACTCGCTGTCCGGTACGCAGCGCAGGCAGCAGATACGCCAAAGTCTTGCCGGTTCCTGTACCCGCTTCCACAATCAGGTGCCTGTGCTCCTTCAAGGCGCGCTCAACCGCATGGGCCATTTCCAACTGCCCTTTGCGGAATTCGTAGGGCAGGCTCGAACGCGACAACACGCCTCCCGGCGCGAAGAAATCATAGAGCGAAGGCAGTGAAGGCACAGTTTGAGCTACCGATGACATGAGGCGAAATTCCGGCGAAACCCTGGTTTCTATAATAGACAAGTGTTCGCCTTCTTGAGCGCGTCACGAGGAGAAAGATTTTGAGCCCCCAAAAACACCTGACGCGCAAGACTTTACCCAAATCTGCGAACGGCGCTGCTCCTATTTTCGCCATAGTCGGACGGCCTAACGTCGGCAAGTCCACCCTTTTCAATCGTCTTACTGGCTCGCGTCGCTCCATCGTTGGCGATGAACCTGGAATCACCCGCGACCGCATCTACGGCAACGTGGAATGGGACGGACGCGTCGCCCGTCTCGTTGACACCGGCGGCATCATTCCCGACGACGAAGCTATGATTCCGGCAGAAATTTTCCGCCAGGCGCGCGTCGCCCTTGAAGAGGCGCAAGCTATCGTCATGGTCGTCGATGGACGCACCGAACTCGCTTCTCCTGATATCGATCTCGCCCGCCTGTTGCTTAAGACCGGAAAGCCACTCTTTCTTGCGGTCAATAAAATCGATACCGAAGCTCTCGATGCCGGGGCCGAAAATTTTCGCCGGCTTGGAATCAAAAACCTCGTCCCAGTTTCATCCGAACATGGGCACAACATCGGCGACCTGCTTGATGAAGTCTTTGCGGTTTTGAAATTTCCGGAAGCCGGCGAAACGCTGGTAGAAGAAGAGGCAGAAAAAGATACCCCACACCGAACCCACGGCGAGTTCAAGCAGTATGAGACCCGCGTCGCCATCATCGGACGACCCAACGTCGGCAAGTCAACATTGCTCAATGCGCTGACTGGATCATCGCGCGCCATCGTCTCACCCATCGCCGGAACCACGCGTGACGCCGTCGATGAAGTCATCGAGCACTTAGGCCGTCAGCTTTGCATCGTTGATACAGCTGGCATTCGCCGCAAAGGCAAGACCCATCTGATGGCGGAAAAATTATCAGTCGTCATGGCCCGCAAGCATCTTGAAGCCGCCGATGTGGCGCTGCTCGTCATTGACGCGACCGAAGGCGTTACCGCGTCCGACGCAACCATCGGCGGCTACGCGCATGAGAGCGGCCGCTCTGTTGTCATCGTGGTGAACAAATGGGATCTCGTAACATCAAAGCGCACAGACGGCAAACCGCCCGCGGACCGCGCTATCTTTGAAGAGCAGCTTCGCAACACGCTCAAATATCTGAACTATGCTCCCGTCCTCTTCATCTCAGCTGCGGATGGTACGAACATCCATCGCGTATTAGACACGGTCAGCCGCGTGGCCGCAGAGCGCCGCAAGCGCGTTTCTACCGGCCAGATGAACCGCTTTCTCGAACGCATCGATTTTCAACGCGCCAGCGTTCCAATGTCGAAGAAAGTCCGCATCTTTTATATGACGCAGGCCGCCGTTGCGCCGCCTACATTCATTCTCTTCACGAATCGCGACGTGAAACTGCACTTCTCCTTCGAGCGCTTCCTCGAAAACCAGATACGGCAAGCCTTCGGATTTGAAGGTTCGCCGATATGGTTCAAAGTGCGTGCGCGCAACAAGGATTCCGCGGAAAAGTAGCGCCTACTCCGTCCGCAGCGCGTGCATCGGCTCCGTATTCGCTGCCCTGCGCGCGGGCACAACCGCAGCGACAAACGCAGCAGCCAGCAGTACGAGCGTCGTCACCACCAGCACAACAGGATCGTAAGGCTTGATGCCGAAAAGTTGGTTCGCCATCGCCCGCCCGCCGAGAATTGTCGCTGGAATACCGATTGCTAATCCAACAACCACTTGCAGGAAAGCACCCGCCAGCACCAGCTTCAATACCGCAGTGCGGTCCGCGCCCAGCGCCATGCGAATACCAATTTCGCTTGTGCGCCGTTCAACCGAATAGGCCGTCACGCCATAGAGTCCAATCGACGCCAGCGCCAGCGCCAGCAACCCAAAGAGCGATGTCAGTTGTGCAATCATTCCCTGCTGATTGAAGTTGCCTTGCACCTGTTCGGCAAAGGTCTGGAAGTCGATCACCGTCAGATTGGGATTCACCTGCGCAATCGCACGCCGCACCTGTGCCTCCAGCCCAGGTACAAAGCCTGACGTGTGCAGCTCAATCGCATTCAGCTTGCTGTGCGATACTTTCTCGAAAGAGCCCAGATCGGGATCGTCGTACTTCACCCACTGCGGCGACGCCAGAAAAAACATGGGCCGTATATGGCTCGTCGGCTGCCAATATTGCGTGTCCTCGGTTACGCCAACAATTTCATACGTAGCCGGCGATTTCCGGTCGATGCCGAAGTGCTGCCCAATGGCATTGCCGTCTTTGAAGAATTTCTTCGCAAAGGTCTTGTTCACCACAGCTACCGGACGTGTCGCGGATGTGTCCTGTTCGGTGAACTCGCGCCCCTGAATGAGCTTTGTGCCGATGGTGTCGAAGTAGCCTGTGCTTGCTCTCACCCACGAAGCATTGTTTTCATCGCTTCCCGGTGGAGGAGGTGCTTGCCCTTCAATGTAAACGCCGGTCCCCCAGTTGTCGCCTTCCATCGGGCTGTAAAGCGAGAAAGCAACGCTCTTCATGCCGGGAATCGCGGCGAGGTTATCGTGCAGCTGACGATAGAAGGCGTCCATCTGCTCCGGTTTGTACCCGGCCATCTGCGGATCAATATGTACTATGTAGCGATTGGTCATATCGAAGCCGAATTTCTGGTGTTGCATGTTGCGCAGGCTTTGCGTCAGTAGTCCCGCCGCACACAGCAGTACCAGCGAAACCGCCGCCTGCACGATCACAAGGCTCTTCTGAGTAATCGAACTGCCCTGTCCGGTCGATCGGTTAGCCCCGCGCAAAGCTTCAATAGGATTGGCATGCGCTGTCATCCACGCCGGAGCAACGCCAAACAGCACGCCCGTCAGCAACGAGACGCCAAAGGCAAACCCCAGCACAGGCAGCGAGGGCGTCGCATGAATCGGCACATAGCTCTTCTGGAAAGCCAGATGCAGTATCAGCTTCGTTCCGCCATAAGCAAACGCCAGACTCACAATGCCGCCCATTACCGCCAGCACAATGCTTTCCGTCAGCGCCTGCCGTACCAGTCTTGTGCGCGGCGCTCCCAGGGCCGAACGGACTGAGGTCTGCAGTTTGCGCGTCGTCGCCCTTACCAGCATCAGATTGGCAAGATTGGCGCAGGCTATCAGCAGCACAAATGACGAAATCCACATCAGCAAATGCAGCCCATCCTGGTACTCATCGCGCATACGCTGCACTCCGCCGCCGCCGGGCGCAAGATGCAGGGTCTGCTTGGGAACAAGCCCCTTATCGCGCTCCTCCACCTTGCTTACCGGACTCAACAGCCACTGGCGAAGTTGCACTTGCATCTTCGCTTCCATCTGCTTGATGTTGGCGTCGGGCTTTACGCGGCCAATAATGTTCAGCCACTGCAGATCGGGGCGGTCGCGCACTGACATCACGCCGTCAATCTGCGGCTCACTGGAGATGGGGAACCAGAACGACGCCGGGTCCGACGTGAGCCGCTCGCCATAATAGCCCGGCGGAGTGATACCGATTACCGTGTACGGCTGCCCGTTGATAATGAAGCTCGATCCCACAACCGAGAGGTCCTGCCCGAACTTCTGCTGCCAAGTACGAAAGCTCATCACCACTACCGGAGCAGCGCCCTGCTGGTCGTCGGACGGTTGCAGCAGTCGCCCGGCATAGGCGTTAATGCCGAAAGTCTGAAAAGCATTGCCGGAGACGATCTGGCTGATAAAGCTCTCCGCCGGATGGTCACTTCCCTCGCGGCGCACGCTGATCTGGTTCGCGCCTGACTGAAAAGCCGCCATCTGCGCAAACTCAGGATTGTTGTCGCGAAACATCTTGTACTGGTCATAGGAGAAGAGCGACCAGTCATCCTGCATTCCACCGTTGATGCAGCAGTTTTCCGTATCACCCACGCGCCACAACTCGCTCGGCTTCGCCACCGGGAGCGACTTCAGCAACACGGCATTCACCAGCGTAAAGATGGCGGTCGTTGCGCCGATGCCCAGCGCCAGCGTCAGGACTGCGGTCGCCGTAAATCCGGGAACTTTGCGAAACTGCCGCAACGCATAGCGAATGTCTTCAAAAACTGCCTGCATGTCTTCTCCTGATGAAGCACTATACGCAAACAGACGTCCAGTCTGTTCCCGTATGCGTGGCTCTCAATCCAGCGCAGAAGTCAGTCTTCTGTGCCCTGCGCCCCGAGACCTGTGCCCTGTTTTATTCGTTTCTAAGCGTCTTCGCCGGATCAACCGATGCGGCCCTCTGCGCCGGAACCAACCCCGCCAACCCGCCAATTGTTAATAGCGCCGCCACTGCAACAAGCAGTGACGAAACAACGCCTCCGCCAAACGAAGTGAACACATGCTTCAACATTGAGGCGGCAAAGAACGACATGCCGATGCCGATAACCAACCCAATGCCAACCCACGCCAGCGCGCTCTTCATCACCAACCCAACTACCTGCCCGCGCTGCGCACCCAGAGCCATGCGAATGCCGATTTCATTAGTGCGCTGCTCAGTAACATAACTGATCAGGCCATAGATTCCGACCAGCGCCAGCACTAGGGCTAGGCCAGCAAACGCCGTCAGCAACCAGACAATCAGTTTTCGTGACGCCATTGACGCGTTCACGCGCGACTCCAGTGTGCTCACGTCGAAAGCCGTCTGTGCCGGGTCCGCTGCGGCAATAGCCCGGTTCAAAGTAGTAGTCAGAGCAAGCGGATCGCCATCCGTGCGCACAGCAAAGCTCGCGATGCCGTTCGCTTCCTGCGAGTAGGGATAGTAACGCATCCCGTCGCTCACATCTTCTTCCAGCGAATCAGGGCGAACATCCGCCACCACTCCTACTACTGTTGACCACTGCGAGTCGGAATGAAAGCTGCCCAGGTGCTGACCAATCGGGTTCTGGCCTGGCCAGTATTTTTTTGCCAGCTTCTGATCGATCACCACCACCGACTGCGTGTTCGAGCGATCTTCCGTGCTGATCCATCGACCGGCGAGCAGCGGAATCTGCATCGTTTTGATGTAGTCAGCCGTGGCGAGACTCAACTGGCTGTGCGGCCCCGGATCATTTGGCCCCGTAGCTCGCCCTTCAATGCTGAACGAACTCGCTCCATCCTGATTGCTAAAGGGCAGCGAGGTGGTCACTGAAGCAGCTTTCACGCCGGGCTGCCCCTTCAGGTTGT
Source organism: Alloacidobacterium sp. (assembly GCF_035631355.1). Lineage (NCBI taxonomy): Bacteria > Pseudomonadati > Acidobacteriota > Terriglobia > Terriglobales > Acidobacteriaceae > Alloacidobacterium > Alloacidobacterium sp. The sequence goes on along the minus strand of NZ_DASQIX010000058.1, from coordinate 5,086 downwards.
CGAGCACGGCATTGACAAAAGCCTCCTGACGCTCGCGGTTGTCTTTGTATCCCTCGCCTGAGTAAACAACCACGCCGGTCAGCACGCCTTGTGGGTTAAACCCCGGATTGATCTGCTGCATCTGCCGCAGGCTTGCCAGAAACAATCCCGTCCCGGCGAGCAGCACAAAGGCCATCGCCACTTCTCCGATCACGAAAGCACTGCGCAGCCTTTGCTTATCCACAGATGCGGTCGAGGTCCGTCCACCGTCATGTAGCTGCAGCCGTTTTTGCGAGCGCACCATCCTTATCGCCGGGCCTGTTCCTGCAATCAACGAAGTCAGCAGGCCCGCTGCCGCGGTAAAGACCAGCACCCCGAACGACATCTCAACCGTATAGCCTTCGCCGAGACTCTGCGGCACTAACCACAGCAACATCCTGCCAAACACAGGTCCCACCCCAATCCCGATCAGCGCCGCCAACCCCGCGAGCAGCATTGTTTCGGTCAGCATTTGCCGCACCAGCCGCCAGGCGTTCGCGCCCAGCGCTGTCCGAATAGCAAACTCTTTTGACCGCGATGAGGCACGCGCCAGAAACAGCCCCGCCACATTCGCCGAAGCAATCAGCAGCACCAATCCCACCACTCCAAACAAAACGTAGAGCGGTTTACGCAATGGGCCGGCAGCAAATTCTGTGGCCGGTGTAGCCGTCATTCCCCAGTTGGACCGGATCGCAAACCCGTTCTGGCCCTCGCGCGCATACTCTTCGCGTGACTTTGCAGCCAGACCGGCCGAGAACTGTGCAAAGCTCACTCCCGACTGCAGCCGCACTGCGGCCACATAGCTCTCATTGAAGCGATTGCCCAGATCATATGCATTCGGCTCCAGCCCCATCGGCGTCCACACTTCCTTGCCACGCGGCCAGTCAAAATCGCTGCGCATTACACCAATCACACGATAGGGTTTCTGGTTCAGCATCACGGTCTGGCCAACCGCGTTTCGGTCGCCGCCAAAGAATTTCTGCCAAGCGCCATAACTGAGCACGGCCACGCTGTTCGCGCCCTTCTGGTCTTCTTCAGGGGTAAATGTCCGGCCCAGAATCGGTCGCGCGCCGAGCACATTGAACCATTGCCAAGTCACCTGAGCGCCATCCAGATGCTCGGTTCGCCCATCGTGAAGAATGTTGTAGCTGTCCGACAGTTCGATCGCAGCAGCCTGCACTTTGTCCTTGAGCGAAAGCGCATCGGCAAAATCCGGCACTGAGACGTCCGGAAAATCGAGGCCCAGATTGGTATATTTCGTCCGCATAATGGCGATCCGCTCGGGCGCGTCCATGCCAGAAGGGTGCATCAGGACGGCATGAATCACACTGAAAATGGCGGTATTCGCCCCAATGCCCAGCGCAAGCGTCACAATCGCTGTCAGAGCGAAGCCGGGAGCCTTAATCAACTGCCGCAGTGCAAAACGCAAATCCTCGAAAAACGCCATGCAGACACCTCATAGTGGGAATGCCCGCACATCATGTGCCAATCAAGATTGGTATGTATGTTTTTGAAAATGAGCGGCTTGGGGCAATCTCTTAGATCAGACAAGTCCAGACCCTGTCCAAAACTGGACGAGACTGTTCGTTTCCGGGCAGAATCTCCAATGGCGTTGTGCCGAAGGCGCGTCCGCCTGGACGGCCAGTCCTCACCAGACAGGAGGCGGCTCATTTAACGGAGGCAGCGGCGGCAAAGGCGGTTCGATCCTCACGCCAACCATTTCCTCCTCCGGAGGTTCCAGCAAATCACCCAGTCTTGCATAGCGCGATCCGAAGAAATACACCGCATAAGACTGCTTGAAAACTGCAACCGTCCCATAGACGGCCACCATCGCCACCAGGTAGACACCAATCAGCACCAGCGCCATCGCTGCCACAATCGCTACAAAGACCACCTGCAGGCCAATCCCTCCGTGCCACATCGCGCGGTATAACCCAAACCCAACCGCCAAGCCACCCATGCCACCCACGGCCAGAATCAGAAAGACCACCACCATCAGCGTCCAACTGATACCCAGCGCCACGACAAAGCGCAGCAGCAGATAGACAACAAATGACCCAAAATCCTCGCGTATCAGCGCTAAAAGGCGCCCAAATGCGCCCTCAATTGGAGCATCTTCGATAGCAATCGGAGGAAGCACAAAGTCCTGCAAAATCGCGTCGACCAGCATCCATGCCAGCCCCACCAACAAAGCAATGCCGAAAAACGGCAGCATCGCGCCCAGCATGGACAACGGATTCGCATGCGTTCCCTGCGCGCCAATGCGGGCTGCCATTTTCAGCATGTGGACAAAAAACGGCCCCGCTGTCGCGGCCAGCAGCACCAGGAAAGCCAGCGAAGCCAGCAGAACCACGCCGAAGTAGCGCCACGTCTGCCGTCCATACTTTGACCATGCCTCGCGCACCTTCCCCTGTCGGTATACGACCAGGTCAAAAAGTACGAAGCGCAACCGGCAGAACAGATAGGTCGCCAGCACCCATACAAGCAGGCCAATCAGCAGCACGATGGTCAGGATGACAAAGCCAGCCGCCGCCGCGGGTCCTGCAAAAGCAAGTCCGTCAACCCCTGAAAAATTCATCACCGCGCGATGCCGAATTGCCGCACCGGCAGCGGCCTGGACACCCTGCACCGGATACGAAATGATGACGGAATAGAAGCCCGGCTGTGTCAGCGCGGCAACCAAGGCAATTTTCAGAAAAAATCCCAGCCGGAACGGCGCGGCCATCACTTCGCGCGCTCGCCGGAAAGCAGGTCCAAGTGCATCAACAGGAGAAAGCTTCTTCATGCGTGCCATGAGGTTACGGCATCCACCTGAGGGCTGCAAGACAGAACGTACCTCTTATCAATTTGACCAATATTCACAATCCAACTTTCAACGGATATTGCATAGTACTTCTTGACAACCATTTCTCTCAGCCGATACATTTTCGCCTCGGAGATGGTATCGATTCCAAACCTTTAGAAAGCATGAGGTAGCCGTTTCCAATACGTACCACGAAAACCCGAATTTCCCGAGGAGACGTTGATGTTCGCTCGCAGATGTTTGTTCATAGCACTCTTTTTTGGTCTGGTACTCCCAATCCCAATCGCGCTAGCGCAATCCGATAACGCATCCATTTCCGGCACCGTCACTGATTCGGCTGGGGCAGTATTGCCGCACGCCACCATCACGGTCCGCAACGAGGCTACCGCCGAGGTTCGCAACTCCACCTCAAACGACGGCGGCTTCTACACGGTCACCAATCTGCCTCCCGGCAACTACACCATCAGGGTCGAAGCGCAGGGTTTCGAGAGCTATATCCAGAGTCACGCTCATCTGGATCCCAGCATCGGTCTCCGCATTGACGCATCACTTCGCGTGGGTAGCTCCGCCACAACAGTCAACGTCATTGCTGACGCCAACGTTGTCCAGGCGCAAACCGCAGCAGTCGGACAGCTGGTTACTCAGCAGCAGGTACAGTCCATCCAGCTCAATGGACGCAATCCCATGTACCTGGCCCAGCTTGAGCCCGGCGTCCGCCGCAGCTCCTCCATTTCGAACTTTAACTTTGGGCTCGACAACGGCATCAACATCAACGGGTCGAACAACCGTGAAAACGGCATGACCTTCGATGGCGCTCCCATGGTGCGCAGCCGGGGTAACGGCACCAGCATCGGCGTGGCCGACACGGATTCCACATCCGAAATGCAGGTGCTCACAGCAGCATATCCGGCGGAATATGGGCGCGCCTCCGGCGGCATTATCCGCATCGTCCCCAAGAGCGGTACCAGCGATTTCCACGGTGCACTCTTTGAATACCTGCGCAACTCCTTCTTCAACGCCAATACCTGGACGCGTAAATCCAACACGGACCCATCCATTTATGGCCATCCGCCAGCCTTCCGCTATAACCAGTTCGGATGGAACTTCAACGGCCCCGTCTACATCCCCGGCCTGGGGTTCAACAGCGGGCGCAAGAAGCTCTTCTTCCTCGCCGGGCAGGAATTTCTCCGCTATCGCCACGTTGATACCGACACTCGCAAAGTCCCAACAAACCTAATGCGTCAAGGCGATTTCAGCGAATTGCTTAACCCGACAAACATCTTCTATGGAAAAGCCATTCAGCTTGTGAATCCCGCCACCGGCACCCCTTATTCAGGCAATATCATCCCGCCAGGCCAGCTAAGCGCCAACGGATTGGCGCTGCTCAATGCCTATCCCGCGCCTAACACATCCAATCCCACATATAACTGGATCGATGCCGCCATCTATCCGGAAAACCAGCGCAAGGATACCCTCATCGTCGATTATCTTCCGTCTGATAGTCATCACCTACGCTTCTCCCTGCTGAACTACAACTACGACAGCGTCTCACCACACTATGGCAACTTTAACCGAACGCCACAGGTATGGCACCGACCTAACCAGGTCGCGGTCCTGCATTACACCTGGACCATCAGTCCCACTATGGTCAATGAGGCATACGTCTCAGGCAGCGCCGACCATGTGAGAATCGGCATCGATACCAGCAGCGGCCTCTACAACCGGACAAATTACGGCATCAACTATCCGTTCCTGTTCCCCCAGGGCGACAAGGAAATTCCCGACAAGATTCCGACCATCCAGATCGCCAACTTCGATACGCTTGATGGCGGTCCTTATCCGTCACACTCAGGCGGTGTCATGTGGGATGCTTCAGACAGCCTGACGAAGATCATCGGCAATCACACGCTCAAAGCCGGCTTTATCTATGAGCGCGAAAGCCAGAATGACTTCGACCAGATCAACGTAAGCTCCACCACACCTGGCGCCACCAACAACCAGAACGGCTTCTTCACCTTTACTGATACGCGCGGCGGCAACCCATCATCTAAAGCCGCTGTGGGCAACACCGCCCTGGGCCTCTTCGATACCTATGGCGAAATCGGCATCCGCGCCTACACCATCTTCCTGAGCAACATGTATGAGTACTTTGCTCAGGACACCTGGCGCGCAAGGCCGAACCTGGTCATCGAGTACGGCATTCGACACAGCATCATGCAGCCTTACTACGCGCGGTGGGGAAACCTCTCAGTCTTCTCTCCGTCA
>NZ_DASQIX010000057.1:0-9295 GCF_035631355.1 Alloacidobacterium sp. | reverse complement strand
TATAAGCTATCGGAGCAAGCGATGACGTAAACAGATGTACGCCGCTTCCTGTTGCTGTGGCATGCAGAGTGATACAGGCTGCGGCCAGAGCGTGATTGGCGGTTTCCGCGCGCGCGACCATCGGAACAGCTGCGTCAGAATCGCGTGTGGTAACGACCTGAATTCCCCGCGAGGCGAGAGCCTGCCGCAGACGTATGGAGAATCCCAGTGTTAAGTCCTTTTCGAGCAGTTTGTCGCTGAATTGCGCGCCGACATCGCTGCCGCCATGCGCTGCGTCCAGCACAATCACATATTGCGGCTGCACCTGCGCTCTGGGCGCGATTGGTACCGTGGGCGGCTTACCCATGTCGGGCAGGTTCGATTGTGGCGGAGGCTCCTGCGCGCCCGCTGCGGATACGACCACCAGTGCGCACAGGCTTAACAGCGTTGAGCGGAAATCAATCCAGCGGATAGATCGCAAGGCCACTCAATAGTTTAGGGAAAAAATCGGTAGATTTCTGCGGCATTACTTCGCCGGCAAATGCAACCTCGCGCATCTGCGCCATCGTTACCGGGTTCATCAGGAACGCCACATCGGCCTCGCCTCGGGCCACCTGATCGACGGCCTCGCCAGCATCACGCAGATATCGCAGGTTCGTCTGCTCGCGAATGGCTTCCGGCGTAATACCCAGCAACTGTTCCAGCACCAGTCCATGCAACTGCGCCACATCGAGTTGGCGCTGCCTTTCAGAAAGATTGCCCAGTGCCTTTGCAACCGACTCCGGCTTTGCCGTCAGAAGATAATTGCCGCTCTTCGTAACTGCCAGCAGCGCGGTCTTTCCCGCGCCCGCAGTGGCCAGCTTTGCCCTCAAATCGACGATTTCAGAAGAAGCAACCTGCTTTACCACGAAGTAGGCTTTTGCCTGCTCAACAAACTTTGCTGGATCGAAATTCTTAAGACCAAAGACAACGCGATGCGTCGGCAGAATCACCAGGCCTTCGGCATCCATGTTCACGAACGTCATCATAGCCACCGCTTCCGGGTAGGGCGGTTGCGGCAGCGAGTAGCTATTGCGCTCGCTTGATGCCGTCTGGGCTGGCGCGTTTTCTTTCGAATAATTCAGCGCCGTCTCGTAGCGATGGTGCCCGTCGGCAATAATCAGCTTCTTGTCGGCCAGCGCGCTGACGAGGATATTGATTGTGCTCTCGTCGCTGATTTTCCATACGCGATGCAGCACGTCGTATTCGTCCGTTACCTCAATGTCCGGCACAGCATCTTCCTTGAAGAGAAGTTTCTCTGCGGTCAGGCCGGGGTCGGAATAGAGCATGAAAATCTGGCCGAAGTGAGCACGCGTGGCCCTCAACAGGTTCAGGCGGTCAGACTTTGGCTTGGACAGGGTCTGCTCATGCCGGAAGACGACGCTTTCGCTGTAATCATGCAATCCGCCGAGCGCGATAAAACCACGCCGTTCCAATACTGTGCCGTTAGAGCCGGGCACGGTGAATTTCTGCGAATAGGCAAAAACGCATGGATCGGATTCCTGCGCCAGAATGCCACTCTCGCGCCAGGCGGAGAAATCCCGCGCAGCGCGGGTATACACGTCGCCTGTTTCCTTGCCGTCAAAGAGCTCCGGCAGCCCAAGAATGACGCGGACGAGGTTATACGGGCTCTTCTGGTAATACGCCTCCTGCATAGCAGGAGATATTTTGTCATACGGCTGGGTCACACAGTCTTCAACGCGGACGAGGGAAGGGTTATAACGTAATGCGCGAAACGGATAAATGCGGGCCATGCGAGCTCGTAACTCCGAGAATGCCGAAAAGCGGCGTGAATATGGTTTATTTACAGTGCTGTCTCGATTGTATCCCACGCATTTGCATGAATTTCCGCATCGCAGAACCCACTTCCCCGTGAGAATGCCGCTGTTCATCCTGCGAAGGAGGCGGCTCACCGTATTTCTTCCCATCGCATCGAAATCTTCGTAGGCAAGTCATTCATGCAACGTGCTACGATTTGCTCAAGAAGGACGAGGGTACATACACATGGCGCTCTTGCTGGGGCGCAAAAACGCTCGCTCGACCGGTAGAACTGCATATCGCATCTCCGCAGTCATGTCCCTCGTACTGCTCGTTATCGGTTTTGCGCTTTGCCCATCTCTGTCCCCCGCGCAGGAAGACCCGCTCAATAAGGTCCATGTAGAGCCGCCGCCACCCAAGCCCGATCCCAATGCGCCTCCAGCCCCGCTGGAAGGCGAGGCGGCCATGAAAGCGCGCCACAATGAGCGTATTCGGGTGAATGTGAATCTGGTGCTGGTGCCGCTGATCGTCACTGACCCAATGGACCGCCTGGTAACCGGCCTTGAAAAGGAGAATTTCTTCCTCTACGAAAACAACAAGCAACAAACCATCAAGACCTTCTCGCAGGAAGACGCTCCGGTTTCCATCGGCATTATCTTCGATTTGAGCGGCAGCATGGCCAATAAGGTCATCCGCGCGCGTGACTCGATCCTTCAGTTTATGCACACGGCCAATCCTCAGGACGAGTTCTTTGTGATCGGCTTCAATGATCGGCCTGAGCTGATTGAAGACTTTACCTCGAACCCGCAGGACATTGAAGCGCGTCTGGCCATGGTCCACGCCGAGCACCGCACAGCATTGCTCGATGCGATCTACATGGGCCTGAACAAGATGAAGCAGGCCAAGTACGAGCGGCGCGCCTTACTGATCGTTTCCGACGGCGGCGATAACCGCAGCCGCTACACGGAGAACGAAGTCCGGGCGACTGTACGCGAGTCGGACGTGCAGATTTACTCCATCGGCATTTTCGACCCATACGCGGCCACTACCGAAGAACGTCTTGGCCCTATGCTGCTTAATGACATCTGCTCTGAAACCGGCGGACGGCTCTTCCGCGTCGATGACATTTCCGAGATGGGCGACATCGCCGAAAAAATCAGCGCCGAGCTGCGAAATGAGTATGTGCTGGGATACGACCCGGCTGATCTACGCAGAGACGGCAAGTGGCGTAGATTGAAAGTAAAGCTGGTGCCGCCTCCAGGGCTGCCTCAGCTTACAGTTCATGCCCGCACCGGATACTATGCGCCTTTGCAATAAACGGCATCTTCTCTTTTTTTTGTTCCTTGCTGCGTCTTTCTGTGTACTCCGGGCGCAAGCGCCCGCGCCTCAGCAGGTACCTTCAAAACCGGAGCAGCAGCCGTCCCTCACAGTTGATCGTGATCCAATCGTCTCGCCTGACGCTGCCGACAACCAGCCGGTCAGCCCGTCAAATCCTGAGAAGGTTAAACCCGGCACACCGCTTGCGGGAAGTGAAAGAGGCGGCTTCACCTTTCGCCGCGATGTTGACGAAGTTGTGCTCAATGCCAGCGTCCTCGATGAGAATGGCCGCATCGTCAATGATCTGAAAAAGGATGATTTCCACGTCTTTGAAGATGGTGTGCCGCAGACGATCGCCGCCTTCCAGCACCAGGACATTCCTGTCTCGATGGGCATCCTAGTCGACAACTCTGGCTCTATGCGCGACAAGCGCCTGGCCGTGAACACGGCTGCACTCGATCTGGTTAAGGCTTCCAATCCGCAGGACGAGGCCTTCATCGTCAACTTCTCCGATGAAGCCTTCATAGACCAGGACTTTACTTCCGACATCTCCAAGCTTCGCGATGGCCTCGCTCATATCGATTCGAAAGGCGGAACAGCCCTCTATGATGCCGTAGTGGCCTCAGCTGATCAACTGGCGAAAGGAGCCAAGCGCCCCAAGCAGGTCCTGCTCATCGTTACTGACGGCGAAGACAACGCATCGAGCCTGAATCTCGAACAGACCATCCGTCGGGTGCAGGACTTGCAGGGGCCGGTAGTCTATTCAATCGGCTTGCTTTTTGGCGACGAAAGCGGAGGGCGGGAAGCCCATCGCGCCAAGCGCGCTCTGCAACTGCTCTCCAGCGAGACGGGTGGCATCGCTTATTTCCCCAAGTCGCTTGAATACGTTGACCAGATCTGCGCGGAAGTGGCACGAGATATTCGCAACCAGTACACCATTGGCTATCATTCGACAAAGCCGGCCAGCCAGGGCGGATACCGTGTCGTGAAAGTCCAGGCCGCCGCCGCCGGGCATGGCAAACTCAGCGTCCGCACCCGCAGCGGCTATTATCCGAAGACAAACAGTAAAAACAACACTGCGGACACTGCGGGGGTAAAGACCGCGCCAGCGAAGTAGCCGCGGGCTATCACCATGCTCCTCAGTGCGTTTCCTTGAAATCGAAGTAGGCGAGGTTCATGTTGCCCTGCGTGAGGATGCGGATAGTCAGTACGCTCACTCCAGCGGGAAGGTCGAACTTGACGAAATCGCGCTGCAGATTCCAGTGGTGCCACTGCCGCCACGCAATCGGATCAGATTTATTGAAAGTCGATACAACATTCAGTGGGCCGCTTGCGGGAAAGCCGTTTACGTCAATGGAAATTATCCCGCCGCGATTGGATGTGTAGAGCAGATCGGCCTTGTAGTGGCCAGCGCGCCGCGTCTTTACAGTAATGTTGAACCACTCGCCGGGAACGGTCCATCCCACATAGAGCTGATTCTCCGGAGGCTTCACCAGGTTGTAAGGATTATTGTCGATCTGGTCGTGAAACTTGATGTAGGACGTGTCCACGCCTTCGTTCATGCGGAACTGGTTCAGATATGTCCCATCTGCTGGATTCAGCGTGCCGCTGCCGAGGTTCTTTTCCGTCGTGTCGAAGTAGGCCACGCCCGGTCCGCCGAGATCGTAGTATGCGCACTGTACGCGCCCGGGAATGGTCTGCGCTCCGCCTTTGTACTGGCTATCCTCATAGGGCGTACCTTTGTACGCGGTCAGAAAGTCCGGGCTGTGAATGTCCGGGTCCTGCCCGCGCACTGCGGGGGCGATCAACAACATTAAAACCGTCAAAAGCAGGTGGAGTCGCGGCACATTTCCCTCAGAAAAATCAGTCTATGGGAAAATGATAATGGCACGGCCTATTTCTTCTGGCAGGCCGGACACCAGTAGGCGGTCCTTCCCGCGAGTTCGTCGCGCACAATTTTTGTGCCGCAGACAAAACAAGGTTTGCCGTGCCTGCGATAGACGTAGCGTTCTTCGTCCTCGCGCACAGGGCCGCGTTTGTGGGGCCGGTCTTTGGCCGTAGTGGTGATGTAGCGCGTGTCCCTCACGCCTTCGCTCATCAGCTTCTTCGCGTCCTTCCAGATGCTCTTGAGAATTGTCAAAAGCACATCTTTGCCCGGCCGCAACGGATGTACTTTCGCACGGAAAAGTAGTTCGGCGCGATAGATATTACCTATGCCCGCAATGACGGACTGGTCCATCAACAGCGCGCCAATCGGGGTGGTGCGCTTTGCGATCTTCTCAAATGCGGGCTTCGGGTCCGAGCTGGGAGTCAGCGGGTCGGGGCCAAGCCGGCGGAGCAGCGATTCCCACTTTGCATGCGTGAAGATTGAAGTATCGGTGCCGCCGCGCAGCTCAATCCAGTCTGCTTTGGTGTAGATGCGCAGCCGCAACGCGCCTTTTACCGGAGGGAAGGGGATTTTGCCCTGATGGAAGTCTCCATACATGCCCAGGTGGACATGCAGAATCAGATCTCGTCCGAAGTGATAGCCAAGGTGCTTACCGATAGCAACGACGCGCAACAGCTTGCGCCCGTCAAGAACTTCAGCATCAGGGAAGCCGCCATTCGGCGAATCCGCCTTTACACGCTTGCCCGCAAAAGCCGCGGCATGTTGCTCAGCGAAACGATGGATCTCATTTCCTTCGGGCATGATGGGAATGATATTAGACAGGAGTCATTCTGAGCGAAGCGAAGAATAAGAATCCATACGACGGATAGTAGTTGCGAAACCTTACCTGTCTTTCTCGCAAGAGCCTAAATGAATTCGTGGCAGAAACTTGATGCAGCTTCGGCAATCGTGCTTCGTATGGATTCTTTCCTCCCGTTGGTCATCAGAATGACGACGAATGATGCATAGTTAATTCCAGACCATTTTCACCGGAACTGCCTCGATCCGGCAGAACATGTCCGGTTCCATTTTGTTTAGCTGGGCTTTGAATTTCTCGGCCTCTTCGCGCGTATTAAACATAAGTGTGTTGTACACCTGCCCGGCCCGCAACTGTTCGCATTTCCAAAGGGTTTCGGTCATAAGCTTCAAGTACTCCAGTCTTCACTTCTATAAACACAAGGGGCGCGCCAACGTTTCGTTGTGAGCGCGCCCCCTCAAGTTTTTTATTTACCGCGCTCGATTACTTTTTCTCGTCAACATCCACATATTCAGCATCGATGACGCCTTCATCCTTCTTCTCATCCGCGGTGCCGGCTGCCGCCTGCGCTCCATCGGTTGGAGGTGCGCCAGCCGCTGCTCCGGCTGCGTTGGTCTTGTACATCGCTTCGGCCAACTTGTGCGACGCCGCAGTCAGTTTTTCGCGGGTCGCATTTAGTTCAGATGCAGATGGCGTGCCTTCGAGCGTCTTTTTTGCGTCGGCAAGCGCATTTTCCACATCTGTCTTGTCGTTGCCTGAAACTTTGTCGCCGTTTTCTTTCAACATCTTTTCGATGTTGTAAACAAGGTTGTCGAGCCCGTTACGCGCTTCGATTTCATCGCGCTTCGCCTTGTCTTCAGCCGAGTGTGCTTCCGCGTCCTTGGCCATACGTTCGACTTCCTCTTTGCTCAGACCCGAAGATGACGTAATCGTAATCTTCTGGTCCTTGCCGGTGGCGTTGTCCTTCGCCGTTACATTCAGGATGCCGTTGGCATCGATATCGAATGTCACTTCGATCTGCGGTACTCCGCGGGGGGCCGGAGGAATGCCGCTCAGCTTGAACTTGCCCAGTGTGCGGTTTTGTCCAGCCATGGGGCGCTCGCCCTGGAGGACGTGCACTTCGACTTCCGTCTGTGAATCCGCAGCGGTAGAAAATGTCTCCGTCTTCTTCGTGGGAATCGTTGTGTTGCGCGGAATCATCGGCGTTGCCACGCCACCCAGAGTTTCAATCGCCAGTGTCAGCGGAGTCACGTCGAGCAGCAGCAGGTCCTTCACCTCGCCCGACAGCACGCCGGCCTGTACCGCGGCGCCAATCGCAACCACTTCGTCAGGATTCACGCCTTTGTGCGGCTCCTTGCCGAAGAGCTCTTTCACGACTTGCTGGATGCGGGGCATACGCGTTTGTCCGCCGACGAGAACTACTTCGTCGATCTTGCTTGCGTCGACGCCTGCGTCTGCCATCGCCTTTTTGCATGGCTCCAGTGACCGCTGAACCAGGTCTTCGACTAACTGTTCAAGCTTGGCGCGTGTCAGCTTCTTGACCAGGTGCTTCGGACCGCTCGCGTCAGCCGTGATGAACGGGAGGTTGATCTCGGTCTCGAGCGCAGTCGAAAGCTCAATTTTGGCGCGCTCCGCCGCATCCTTCAGACGCTGCAAGGCCATTTCGTTGCCCTTGGCGCGCAAGTCAAGGCCTTCGTCTTTCTTGAACTCGTCAATCAGCCAGTCCACAATCTTCTGGTCGATGTTGTCGCCACCAAGGTGCGTATCCCCATTGGTGGATTTCACCTCGATGACGCCTTCGCCTACTTCTAATATCGAAATATCGAAGGTGCCGCCGCCAAAGTCGTAGACAGCAATCGTCTCGTCCTTCTTCTTGTCGAGACCGTAGGCCAGCGCCGCAGCCGTCGGCTCGTTCACAATGCGCTTGACATCGAGCCCGGCAATTTTGCCGGCGTCTTTCGTCGCCTGGCGCTGCGCGTCATTAAAGTACGCAGGAACAGTGATGACGGCTTCGCTCACCGATGTGCCGAGATAATCCTCAGCCGCCTTCTTCAGCTTCTGCAGGATCATCGCCGAGATCTCAGGCGGCGTGTACAGCTTTCCCTGCGCTTCCACGGCAACATGGTCGCCCTGCTGGACCACCTTGTAGGGCACCATCTTCATTTCGTCGTTCACTTCGTTATAACGACGTCCCATAAAGCGCTTGATGGAGTAAATCGTGTTCTGCGGATTGGTGATGGCCTGGCGCTTCGCCACCTGCCCCACCAGGCGCTCGCCGCTCTTGGTAAAGCCAACCACGGATGGCGTTGTCCGGCCACCCTCTTCGTTGGCGATCACTTTCGGCTCGCCGCCTTCCATTACAGCCACGACGGAGTTCGTCGTGCCCAAGTCAATTCCAATAATCTTTGCCATATTCGTCTGCCCCACTGCCCTCATGCTTGGCTTAAGTGTTGATGGTTCTATCTCAGCTTCGCACTTGAGTCATGTATTGTCAACTTATCTGATGCCGAGATTTGCACAGAAGATGCAACTATCCAACTTATTTCTAAACGATTGATTCCACACGAAATACTGCATCATTTTCCAGGGATTCTGTATCTTAAGCTGAGTAGCCGTTCCTCTTCATGGCAGATGCCGCGATCCAAGCCTACGACCAACAAGAAGCCACAGGCGGCGTAAACCCATGGCTTATCGCTGTTTCCGTCATGCTGGCCACCTTCATGGAGGTGCTGGATACGGCCATCGCCAGCGTCGCCCTACCCTATATCGCTGGATCACTTTCCGCCTCAACTGATGAGGCCACCTGGGTCCTGACCAGCTATCTGGTCGCCAATGCCGTTATCTTGCCGGCGAGTCACTGGTTTTCTCTCAAATTTGGACGTAAGCGCTTCCTCATCATCTGCGTCATCATCTTCACCGTCGCGTCCTTTTTTTGCGGAGCTGCGCCCTCACTTGGGTTCATCCTTATCGCCCGTATCATTCAGGGAGCGGGCGGAGGCGCCCTGCAGCCACTCTCGCAGGCCATACTTCTCGAAAGCTTCCCGCCCAGGAAGCGCGCCGCTGCCATGGCGGTTTTCGCCTTTGGCGTGGTTGTCGCGCCGATTCTCGGCCCGACGCTCGGCGGTTGGCTGACTGACACTTACAGTTGGCGCTACGCCTTCTACATCAACATCCCGGTAGGCGCGCTGGCGGTCTTCATGATCAGCCGCTTCGTCCACGACCCCCCATACATCAAGAACACCAAGGCCAGCCCATTCGATAACCTCGGCTTTGGCCTGCTCGCGGTCTGGACCGGCTGTCTACAGGTTGTTCTCGACAAGGGACAGGAAGACGACTGGCTGGGCGCTGTCTGGATCCGGTGGGCCATTGCCGCAGTGGTCATCAGCTTCATCTGGTTCGTCATCCACTCCTGGCGCAAAAAAGATCCGCTGGTCAACCTGCGGACACTCAAGGACCGGAACTTCGCCATCGGCTGTTCATTGATGCTCCTGCTGGGGCTAAGTGTCTATTCCACCATT
>NZ_DASQIX010000056.1:0-52208 GCF_035631355.1 Alloacidobacterium sp. | reverse complement strand
TTCTCGGCAATGGCTATTGCATCCGTTTCTCTGCTGGTGCTTGGCGGCGTCGGCATGGCCTTCTTTTATATCGGCTCGTGGCAGGGCGTGTACGGAACAACGTACGGCTTTATGATGCTGGCCAAGATTTACCTGCTGCTGCTGATTCTGGGAATGGGCGCGGGGAATTTCATTCTTGTCCGCCAGCTTGAGCGCGCGCCCCTACCGCTGCTGGTGCGGCTGCGGCGCTTCGGTGAAGCGGAAATCGGCCTCGGTTTTACCGCAATCCTTGCCGCAGCATCGCTTACATCGCAGCCGCCCGCCGTCGATCTGTCGCGGGACCGATTGACCACGCATGAAATTGTGGAGCGCCTGCGCTGGGTCGAGCCACGCCTGTCAAGCCCTCCGCTGCAGGCGCTCGTTCCTCCCACATCGATTCAGGTTGCCGTGCAGAACTCATTGTTCAGCGCTGGAAGCGTAAACGACGCGAATGACCGCGCATGGAGCGAGTATAACCACCACTGGGCGGGACTGATTGTGTTGGCCGCCGGATTGTTTGCCCTGCTGGCTCGCTCGCGACGGCTAAAATGGGCCCACCATTGGCCGCTCTTATTCATTGGGCTAGCAGTTTTCATCTTTTTGCGCGCTGATCCCGAAAACTGGCCGCTTGGCCCGCGTCCCTTCTGGGCCAGCTTTTCCGCGCCTGACGTACTGCAGCATCGCCTCTACGCGCTGCTGATTACCGCCTTCGCCCTTTTCGAGTGGGCGGTTGAGACAGGGCGCGTCAAATCTCGCGCCGCATCGTATGTCTTCCCGCTTTTGTGCGCCGCAGGCGGCGCGCTGCTGTTGACACATTCTCATGCGCTGGGAAACATCAAGCAGGAAATGCTCGCCGAGATGAGCCACACGCCAATCGCACTGCTCGGCGCAACCGCAGGTTGGAGCCGCTGGCTCGAATTGCGCCTGCCCCAGAAACGCGACTCCAGAATCGCCTCATACGTTTGGCCTGTTTGCCTGGTGCTGGTGGGCATCGTGCTTCTCGACTACCGCGAATCCTGACGCTTCCTGATTAGACAACCGTATGCGTCGTTGCTATATGGTTAAAGCAGCGCTTTAAAGCGCACCTTTTTTCTTATCGAGGAAGCCAATGTCGCAATGTAGTCGTCGTATTTTCGGATTCGTGTGTTTTGCCGCAGCTTGTTTTGCTGCGCTATCTGTAAGCGCGCAGCGCCTGCCGGACACGGTCCGCCCGCAGCACTATAGCCTGGTGCTTACTCCCGACCTGAAGAACGCAGCCTTTACCGGCAGCGAGAAAATCGATGTCCAGATTCAGAAGCCCGTCGATGCCATCACGCTGAACGCCATCGAAATCAAATTCCAGAGCGTAAAAGCAAACCTAAATGGCAAGATGGTAGATGCTGCCGTTACCGAAGACACGGACAAGCAGCAGGCAACGTTCAACTTTCATCAGCAACTGCCCGCCGGCAAACTGACGCTGGAGATCGAGTACACCGGCATTCTGAACAATGAACTGCGCGGCTTCTATCTCTCGAAGACATCAAAGCGGAACTATGCAGTCACCCAGTTTGAGTCGACTGACGCGCGCCGCGCCTTCCCGTCGTTTGATGAGCCTGCCTTCAAGGCAACTTATGATGTAACGCTGGTTGTGGATAAAGGCGACACGGCCATATCGAACACGAACATTGTTTCTGATAAGCCTGGCCCAGGGGACGACAAGCACACGATCAAGTTCGCCACCACGCCAAAGATGTCCACCTACCTGGTTGCGTTTCTTGTAGGCGATTTCCAGTGCACCTCAGGTGAAAGCGATGGCGTGCCGATTCGCGCTTGCGCCACTCCCGACAAGGTAGAACTGGGTAAGTACGCAGTCAAAGCGGCGGAGTTCGTGCTGCACTATTACGACACCTACTTCGGTATCAAGTATCCGATGCCCAAGCTCGATATGATTGCCATCCCCGACTTTGAAGCTGGCGCGATGGAAAACTTCGGCGCGATCACATATCGGGAAACCGACCTGCTCATTGATGAGAAGACGGCGTCCGTCGGCGCGAAGAAGAACGTGGCCGAAGTCGTAGCGCACGAGATGGCCCACCAGTGGTTCGGTGACATGGTCACCATGCAGTGGTGGGACAACATCTGGCTTAACGAAGGCTTTGCCACCTGGATGGAGGACAAGCCTGTTACCGCATGGCATCCGGAGTGGAACATCCCCCAGGACGTTGCTGAGCAACTCAACGGCACCTTGAACTATGATGCCCAGCGTGTCACGCGCACTATTCGCGCCAAGGCGGACACCCCGGACGAAATCAACCAGATGTTTGATGGCATCAGCTATGGCAAGGCCGGCGCGGTCCTCTCCATGGTTGAGAATTATCTCGGCGAAGAGACCTTCCGCCGGGGCGTGCACAACTATCTCGCCGCGCACATGTACGGCAATGCTACTGCCGAAGATTTCTGGAACGCGCAGACTGCGGAAAGCCACAAGCCGGTCGACAAAATCATGGACAGCTTTGTCTCGCAGCCGGGCGTGCCGATTCTGACCTTCAGCGCTCCCCAAGGTGGCAGCGTTGCTGTCAGCCAGCAACGTTTCTTCCTGAGTCCGAGCGCGAAAGCTGACAAGGAGCAGACGTGGACACTTCCTGTCTGCATGAAGACAAACGGCGGCAAGGAAGATTGCGACGTGCTCTCATCAGCGCAGCAGACACTCAAGACGCCGCAGGCCGCGTTCTTCTTTGCGAACGCCGAAGGTAAAGGCTATTACCGGAGCACTTACCCTAAAGATATTTACTCGAAGATCGTCGACAATGTTGAAACTGACCTCTCGCCTGAAGAGCGCATCAGTCTTCTGGGCGACGCCTGGGCGCAGGTGCGCGCCGACAAAATGCCGGTTGGCGATTATATGACTCTCGCGGCCGCAGTAAAGGACGACACCAGTGCGCCTGTGATCAACACCGCACTCAGCGCTGTCGAAGCCATCGACATGCGCATCGCCAGCACAGACGCCGAGCACGACGCGCTTGCTGCCTGGGTGCGCAAGAACTTCAAGCCCGCATATGAAAAGCTGGGTTCGGCGTCTGATAGTGATACTCCTGACAAAAAAGAACTGCGCTCAACACTCTTCGGCTACCTCGGCACAGTGGGGAAAGACCCCGATGTGATCGCAGAAGCCAAACAGGTTGCGGAAAAGTATCTGGCTGATCCTTCCTCGGTAGAAGGCACATTCGCACAAACCGCCACAGGAATTGCGGCGGTCAACGGAGATCCTGCATTCTTCGACCAGTTACAGAAGACCTTCGAGACCTCGGCAAATCCGCAGCTACAGGAAACGGCGCTGCGCCTGCTTGCGGTTTTCGAAAACCAGTCGCTGGAACGCCGCTCGCTCGACTACACTGTTTCTGGCAAGGTGAGGAATCAGGATGCTGCGATTGAGCTGCTCATCATGTTGCAGGGCCGCGAAACGCGCGATGAGGCATGGCAGTATATCCAGCAGAACTGGGACAAGGTGCAGGCCCAACTCACCACTGCGATGGGCGGATACCTCGTCGGTGCTACGGGCAGCTTCTGCAGTGCCGACGCGCGCGACCAGGTGGAGAGCTTCTTCAGCACACATAAAGTGGCGGCGTCAGACCGCGCGTTGACTCGGGCGAAAAACCAGATCAACGACTGCATTGAGCTGCGCTCTGCTCAGGGACCAAAACTGCAGGAATGGATGGCCGCTCAGAAATAAGCCGTCGGTTTACGCTCGACATGGCCGGAGATAATCTCCGGCCATTTTTATGGACGATTATTGCTGTAAACCCGCGAGATTCCGCGCAGTATTTGTCTCAGGGGCAGATCGTCCACGCTATCCGCAAAAAACACTTCACCAGCGCGTTGCGTCTGTGAGCGGTAAAACCAACGGCTGAAGAGGCAGAGATGATCGGATATCGTCTGTGTGCTGACTCTCGATTTCGCGGGCGGTGAAGCCAGATCAGCTAATGACTGTTGCAAGCGCTCCTCCAGCACATTGCGCGAGACTGTTTGCACAGCGGGGCCCGCCCCCTCAACTGAAAGTGGAACGGCTTCAAACGTTGTAGGGTGAACGTAGAGCGAGGTCGATCCCGACTGCTCGTTGTGCAGCCGCATGCCCTGAACCGAATAACGAGTCGGCCCCAGAATGACTCCACGGGTGAGCAGGAAACAGTTAACAGTTTCCGGTTCCGCTGATGGCTGCAAAATGAACGCGATCAGACTCGACAGTTGATAAACCGCAGACGGCGTGACGGAAACGACCGCTTGGACCTTCTGTAACTTCGTGTGGGCTTGTGCCGCCTTTTCAAACTCAAGACCCGAAGACGCAGCATCGCGTTCAGCGCTGATTTTTTCAACCAGGCTGGCGCCGCGCGTTTCAAGAAAGGCGTGAACGCTGGCGGTTTCTTCCGCATAGCGCGCATCGGTGCAACCCTTGAAACAGGGAGCGAGGCACATCTTCATCTCGGAATAGATGCAGCCGGGAAATGCTGGATCAGGGTTCAGATCTTCGTGGCAGCGGCGCAGCTCAAAGAGATTCAGCATCTCGTCGCTGAACTTTTCCGCCGATGCCCGAGAAGGAAATGGCCCGAAGAGGTCATCGAACGCCGATTTTGTGACTTTGTTGGTTACATATATCCGTGGATAAGCGTTCTCGCTCGTCATGCGCAAAAAATACGGCGAACGCAGATGCATGCGCTTACGCGTAGCGTCGCCAAATGCCTGCATGGACGCCGCGTAGAGGCAGAGGGCCGACTCGAAATCAGAACCTGTCAGCGTGTACTCAATGCGCGCAATTTTCTCTGTGAGGCGCAGACGCTTTGTCTGCGAGGGACGAGCGTCGAGAAAGCGCGTGAGCCGTCGCTTCAGGTTCGGAGTCCGGCTTAGATATGGTTCAGCGCGCTCATCTGCAGCGAAGAGCGCGAAGACGCCGGCTTGCGCGGGTATCTGCGCAAGTGCGTTCTTTGGGTCCGCCGGATCAAATGCTATCGACTGAGCGAGCACAGGTTCATTATTCGCCGGCGATGGTCATGCCGTCGATGCGCAGCGTAGGAGAAGCCACGGAGCCGCGGAAGACAAGGTCATTGCCAATGGCGGTGATGTTGCGGAACATCTCTTTGAGATTGCTGGCAACCGTGACTTCCTGCACCGGAAATGTCAACTCGCCATTCTCAATCCAGATGCCCGAAGCGCCGCGCGAGTAATCGCCAGTGACCATATTCACTCCCTGGCCCAGAAGTTCAGTGATATAGAAGCCGCTTTTAACATCGTGCAGAATTTCTTCCAGCGATAACTTGCCAGCTTCGAGATAAAGATTACCGCTGCCAATGCCGGGATTGCCCGCCAGCCCACGGACTGCATTGCCGGTGCTCCGCATGTTGAGCTTGCGCGCGGTGTAAGTGTTCAGCAAATATGTTTTAAGAACGCCATTTTCGACGATGACGCTGCAGCGTGTAGGCAGCCCCTCGCCGTCAAAAGGAGATGATCCATAACCACCGACGATCGTTCCGTCGTCAATCACATTAATGGAGTCGGCCGCTACTTGCTCGCCAAGCTTGCCTGTGAAGAATGATGCGCCGCGATAGATACTGTCGCCGTTGGCTGCATCAAAGATCGCCCCGACCAGCGTACGCGCGATCTCCGGCGCGAAGACGACAGGAACGCGCTGCGTCGGCACGCGGCGCGCGTCAAGCCTGCGTAAAGTCCGGCGCGCAGCTTCAATCCCGACGGATTCCGGCGAATCGATCTTTGCCAGCGTGCGTGCAGCCGAATACCAGTAGTCGCGCTGCATTTCGCCGTTCTTGCTCATCGCGATAGGGCTGGTGGAAACAGAGCAATAGGACGACCGATACTCGCCAACGAATCCGCGCGAATTGGCCAGCACCTTTCGGCCAGTGGCCGCGTCGAAACTGCCGCCATCGCTGTTCTGGATGCGCGTGTCAGCGGACATCGCCGCAGCCTCACAGCGACGCGCGAAGTCAATGCGTTCCGTTGTTGGCAGCGAATAGACGTCTTCATGATAGAGATCGAGGTCGGTGTCCAGCTTCCCGAATTCGCCAGCGTCGGCAAGTCCCGCAAACGGATCTTCCGAAGTAACTCGGGCGAGTGCGAGTGCTCCCGAGATGAGGTGTTCAATACCCTCCGGCGTAAAGTCACTCGATGACGTACTGGCCACTCGCTGACCCACAAAGACACGCAGTCCTATGCCGCGTGAGCCGGATTCCTTCAGCGTCTCAACTTCACCCAGCCTGACAGTGGTTGAAAATTCATCGCCTTCACGGATGACGACTTCGGTATTAGTCGCTCCCCCCTTGCAGGCTTTGATAACAATGTCTGCTGCGAGTTGTTGGAGGTCGTTCGTAGTTTCAATTGCTTCTGTCATTCGCATTGATCTCTAATGCCCAGTCCCGCCAACAGTCATACGATCCAGCTTTACCGTAGGCATGCCAACACCGACGGGGACGCTCTGCCCGTCTTTGCCGCAGGTGCCAATCCCCTCGTCGAGTTGTAAATCGTGCCCAACCATCGACACATACTTCAGGGCTTCAGGCCCATTACCGATAAGCGTAGCGTCGCGCACAGGCGCAGTAATCTTTCCGTCCTCGATCAGATAGGCTTCAGACGCGCTGAAGACGAACTTGCCGCTGGTGATGTCAACCGAACCGCCGCCGAAATTCACAGCATAAAGGCCGCGCTTTACGCTGCGCAGAATATCTTCCGGCGCATCGTCACCTGAAAGCATATAAGTATTGGTCATGCGCGGCATGGGAATCTGCTGATAGCTCTCGCGGCGTCCATTGCCTGTGTGCGGCATGTTCATCAACCGCGCCGAAAGCTTGTCGCTCAAGTAGCCCTTGAGAATGCCGTTTTCGATGAGCACCGTCTCCTGCGTGGGTGAACCTTCATCATCTACATTCAGCGATCCGCGACGCGAAGGCATCGTTCCGTTGTCAACGACGGTGACTTTCGAGCTGGCAACCTGCCGTCCAATCAGCCCCGCAAACGCCGACGTTTTCTTGCGATTAAAATCGGCTTCAAGACCGTGACCTACAGCTTCGTGCAGAAGCACGCCGGGCCAACCGGGGCCTAGGACGACCTCCATTTCACCAGCGGGCGCGGCTACAGCGCCGAGTTGCAGAATGGCCGTGCGCGCAGCCTCGTTGGCGAAGTGTTCCGGCGTCTTCTCAGTGAGAAAGTAGCCGATCTCGACGCGTCCACCGCCTCCCGCAGTGCCGCGCGTCGTCTGCTGACCGTCATTGGCGAGGACAAAGACATTCAGTCGCGCCAGGGGCTGCGTGTCGCTAGCGAACGTGCCATCAGAAGCCGCAATGAGAATGCGTTTCAACTCATCGGAGTAGCTTGCTCTTACCTGCTTGATGCGCGCATCGTAGGCACGTGCCGCGCGGTCGGCACGCACTACGAGATCGAGCTTCGTGCTCAAGTCAGAATCGAGTTCAGCAGCTGGTATCGGATAAAGATTCGGCGACTGCGTTTCGGCAAATCCTGCCACAGGCTGCTTCGCCGGGCCGCTGGCAATCAGCGCCGCTGTCCGCGCGGCATGAAGCAAGCGTTCAGATGAGAGATTGTCAGTATAGGCATAACCGGTGCGCTCGCCGGAAACGACACGAACGCCGCATCCGGCGCTTACTCCGTGGCTGGCCGATTTGACCAGCGATTCATCGATACCGATTGAGGTCGCCGAGACGGACTCAAAGTAAAGGTCAGCGTAGTCGCCGCCAGCGGAAAGGGCCTCGCCCAGGCAGCGCTCCAGCAGTCGCTCGGAAAGACCAAATTTTTCAAAAAAGTAGCGTTTATGGCTGGCTGCGGATGTCGTCATGTATTTCAACCTTATCAATTAGATGGAACAAAGCATAGCTTCGATTCCATGTGGACCTGGAACCGATGCTTTCTGGCGCAAGGCTAACCTTGCTGGTTCCTAAATGCGATTTCAACAGAGGAATCTCTGCTTTTCTTTGCTACTATCGCGCCATGAAAAAGCTAATCGTTCTGTCTCTCGTACTGCTGTTCTCCGCCTCGGCGTTCGCGCAACCGCATCACTATCACCGCCATCATCGGCACCACCACCGGGCACGATAAAACGGCAAGCCCGCCGCACTCTTTCTGTGGTATTTTTCGCTTATGAGCACACAGATGAGCGAAGATCTGCGCTACCCGCTTGGCAAATTTCCCGGCTCTTTAGGCCAGACCCATGAACAGCGGCGGGCATCGATAGCCGTAATTGCGGCGCTGCCTGAGAACCTACGCTCCGCGGTCAACGGGCTGAGCGACCAGCAGGTCGATACTCCATATCGCGATGGCGGCTGGACCGTCCGCCAGGTCGTGCATCATATTGCTGACAGCCACATCAATGCTTATGTACGCTCGCGGCGCGCCCTCACTGAAGACTGGCCCACAGTAAATGCCTATGACGAAAATCTCTGGGCCAATCTTCCCGACGCCCGTACGCTGCCCATCGTGGTTTCACTGCATCTTCTCGAGGCGCTGCATCGTCGTTGGGTCGCACTCTTCGAGTCATTGAGTGAAGAGCAGTGGCAGCGCGGCTATGTTCATTCTGAGAATGGCCGCCAGAAGCTGGCCGAAGTCGTGCAGCTTTACGCATGGCACAGCCGCCATCACGTCGCGCATGTTACCGAATTGCGGAAACGCATGGCCTGGTAACGTGAAAATGCTTGTCCGTCGATGGACGGGCAAGCATTCTTTTCTTAATGCCCCTGTTAAAAACTGAAACATCCGCGGCGGAACTCGCTCGCGCACTCGAAGCGTTTCTGGCTGAACACCCCCGCGCAGCCGTGCTCGAAGATGGCCGCGTGCTCTTTGAAATGCAGACCACCCGCTATGCGCTTTCCGCTGAACATGGGCGTTGCGTCCTGCACTTCTGGTCAGAGGAACGCAACGTGGTGCGCACGGTGACGAATCTCGACGCGCGCAAGAATGTGCTTCGCATCGAAACGCGGCGATTCGGCCAGAGCAAACCGCAAACGCTGCAACTCATTCCTGACCGCGATACGCGCACTCCGACAACACGGGAATCCACGCGCAAGAAATATCTGCGACTGCTGGAACGGGTGCTCGCACGCAGCTTTCCGGACTTCAATATCGACAGTCTTGGCAACGCCATCGATCTGGAACACAGTTTCGGCCCCGCCTATGCGCGTGGCATGCTCGCTCGCGGGCCGAAGGCATGGGCCGTAATTGCTGTAAACGCCGAAGAAACGCAGGCAACTATTGATGGAACATTGACGCTCGGCATTCTCTGGCTCGCCTATGGCCGCGAACACAGCGGCGGCAGGCGCGTCTTTGAAGGGCTGAAAGTGATTGTCCCCGCGGGCGCGGCTGCCGTCACGCGCGGACGTATGGCATGGCTCAATCCGGCACTCGCCAAGTGGGAGTTATATGAACTCGACGAGCGCTGCGAAACGCTCGATTTCGCCGAAATCGGTGATGAGGGAAATCTTGATATCCGCCTGGTTCACAACTTCAACCGCGAACGAACGCTGGAGCGCTCGCAGGCAGCAGTAGATCGTTTGCTCGCGCTGTTGCCTGATGGCATGAAGCCGCATACCGAAATTCGTCCGCTCAGTTCATCCGAGATCAGCTTCCGTCTGCACGGTCTCGAATTCGCGCGCATCCGTCATGGAGTCGCCGCCGGATCGTTTGCGCGGCAGGACACGATCACCTTTGGCGCAGGCGCAAACGAAACGCCGCTGAATCCCGAAACAGTAGACTTGTTCCGCGATCTGATCCAGCGTGTTTACGACGGACGTTTCGCTGGCGGCAGTGTGCGCAATCCTTTGTACCGCCTGCAGCCCGAACGCTGGCTCGAATCGGAATTGCGGCAAGGCCTGGCGGAACTCGAACCGGCCATTCACGAAGAATTCGTCTATGTGCAGGTTCCGGCTTTTGCCGGAGGAGACCGCGGCATGATAGATCTGTTGAGCGTCACGCGCTCCGGGCGTCTGATGGTGATAGAGCTAAAGGCAAATGAAGACCTGCATCTGCCGCTGCAGGGGCTGGACTACTGGCTTCGCGTGCGCCAGGTCCACGCTGCCGGTGAATTGCAGAAGCATGGATATTTCAACGGTGTTGAGCTCTCAGGCGAGCCGCCGCTGCTCATGCTGGTCGCCCCCGCCTTGCGGATTCATCCCGCAAACGAAACCGTGCTTCGTTATTTGAAACCGGAAGTAGACTGGACGCTTTTAGCGTTAGACGAGCATTGGCGTCAGCGGCGACGGGTTATTTTTCGCAAGAGAAGTGAAAGGGCATTCCTAGTGGAATGGAGCCATAAACAAGCAGATTCTTCGCTGCTTTCAGAATGACAAATTCAAAAAATTTATGCTGTCATCCTGATCCTGAGTGGAAGGAAGGGGAAGGATCTGTTTTTAGCTCAGGCAGTAGTACCAACAACGGGAAAGATGTGGGATCGAACTACGAAGCAACCGCCAACTGCGGTTCAAAAAACAGCTCCACTGCATCCAGAACAGCCTCGCCCGTCTTCGACTCATAGATAGATTTCCGCAGCCCCGCCCCGCCCGGAACTCCATGTGTGAACCAGGAGGCAAACTGCTTCATCTTGCCCTGCGCTTCCGGATTGCCTTCATCAAGCAGCATCTGAAAATAGGTGCGAATCATCCGATAGCGGTCAAGATCGGTTGGCTCGTCGTAGCGGCCTGTTGCCGTATATTGCGCGATCTGGCGAAATATCCACGGGTTCGCGGGCGCAGCGCGGCCAATCATCACAGCATCGCAGTTGGTCTTTTCGATCAGCGCGCAGGCGTCTTGCGGCGTGCGAACATCGCCGTTGCCGATGACGGGAATGCTGACCGCGTCTTTTACTTCGGCAATGTGGTGCCAGCGCGCCTGCCCCGAGTAGCCTTGCTCGCGCGTGCGCGCATGAACAGCAACCGCCTGCAGGCCGCTCTCCTGGGCAATGCGGGCAAGCTCGACGCAGATGATGTGGTTGTCATTCCATCCGAGCCGAATCTTGACGGTGAAGGGAATCATCACCGCCGCGCGGACCGTCTCAAAAATCTTTGCGATCAGCGGCAGGTCGCGCAGCAGTCCGCTGCCGCCGTTGCAGGCAACCACGCGCTTGGCCGGGCAGCCAAGGTTCAGATCAACCATGTCAAAGCCGGTCTGCTCAACAATGCGCGCCGCATCGGCCAGCGTCGCTGGATTCGAGCCGAAAATCTGCGCCGAAATCGGATGCTCGTCTTCGTAGAACGTCAGGTAGCGCTTGCGCTTTGATTCCCTCATACGTGAGAGGCCGTCCGCCGAGGTGAACTCGGTCATGATCAGCCCGCAGCCCGACTGCTGATTGCTGATCTCCGCATCCACAGACGAGCCTGCCTCTGCTGCCGACGAAAACACGCTGGCATTGCGAATAAAGCGGCGAAAGACCGTGTCCGTGACTCCAGCCATGGGCGCGAGCACCGTCGCCGGGGCGACCGTCACATTGCCAATCCGCACCGACGCAGGCACGCGCACGCCCTCGGGCATGGCATGTTCCACCGGATTGTCCCATTGCTTCTTCATCGGACTAAATTGTTGCCAACACAGCAAAGCCTCCGTTAGGCGGAGGCTTTTGCTTTACCTATTGAAGGCTCCGTTACTTCGCAGCCGTCTCCGCCTTGGCGTACTTGCGGCGGAAGCGCTCGACTCGTCCTGCCGTGTCCACCAGCTTCTGCTTGCCAGTAAAGAACGGGTGGCAGGCTGAGCAGATTTCGACATGGATGTCGCCTTTATGCGTCGAACGGGTCGCAAAATTGTTGCCGCACGCACAAACAACGCGGATTTCGTTATAGTTTGGATGAATACCCTGCTTTGGCATGACTCTATAAAACCTTTCCCTGCAATCTTCTTATTTTACGGTGATTTGGCAGGTTTGACAATCAGCTGTGACGGGCTCGGCATCCAAAGGATGCGAGGTTCCCACTCCGCCATGCCCACACCTGTTGAACGTCTAACAGTAGACCTGTCGCAGTACCCCAATCTCGTCGTCATTTATCTCGGAATGAGGGTCAACCGCCTTACCGGCCTGAAAACGCTGATGGGCTTCGGGCCCAGGATTTCCGACTCTGTAGCTGCGTATCCTGATGGCCTGCTGCGGCACGAAAATCTCATCTTCTCGCTTTTCCCAGTCCATGCCGGCATGCGGCAATACTGGCGCGACATGGAGTCACTCCTGACCTGGACCCGCTCCGATCCGCACCGCCAATGGTGGAAGAACTTCCTCAAAAACTCCGGAGGCACCGGCTTCTGGCATGAGACCTACCTGATGCAGGGCGGAATGGAAGCAATCTATGACGATGTGGCTAAGCCCATCGGCTTTGCCGGTTTCGCTCCCATCAAACCAGCGCGCGGGCCCATGTTCGGGGCCGCTCATCGAGTCTCAAAAATGCCCTCTGTCGAGCCAGTTATCGGCGAGGGAGAATTGTACAGGCCGTAACATCGAACCACTCGACATTCCAATGCCTCTGTGATGTATTGGCGTGCATGAAAAATTTCTGCTTTGTCTGCGCTCTGATTGTTCCGGCCCTCGCTGTGACCGCCATGGCGCAAACCACAGCCGCCGATGCGCCGCAGAAGAACGCCAGTTACATCGACGCGCAGGGAACAGCCCACGTCTCCCGTGTTGTCCCGGTTCCCAAGACAATCAGTCCTGAAGCACAGAAAAGCCTGTCGCAACCTGCATCGGATGCGCCCGCAGCCGAATCGCTCGCCGACCGGCGCGCCAAAACCGACGCCTGGCAGGCGAAGGCAGGCGAGGCCTACCGTGAAGCCTATCCGGCAACCGTCACGTCGGGAGCCATAGGCGGCGTGCCCGTCCGCATCATCACCCCGCCTATCATTGGTCCCGGTAAGGAAGACCGCGTCCTGGTTAATTTCCACGGTGGCGGATTCAACTCCGATTCGGGCTCGCTCACCGAGACCATCCCCATCGCCAACCTCACCCAGACCAAGGTCATCGCTGTCCTCTACCGTCTCGCGCCCGAGCACCCGTTTCCCGCATCGGTCGAAGATACAGTCGCCGTTTATAAAGAACTGCTCAAGACCTACAAGCCGCACAATATCGCCCTGTACGGCACCTCGGCGGGCGCCATCCTGACCGCTGAGACAGCCGTGAAGCTGAAGCAGCTTGGCCTGCCCATGCCCGGAGCTCTCGGCATCTTCTCCGGCTTGGGGGATTTCAGTCTGTCGGGCGACTCGCAGTCCATGTACTCCCTGCGCGGTCTATCCGGCTACCTCTCGCCGCCGGTCCTTGAAGGCGTGCACGATCCGGAATATGTAGGCACAACCAACCCGAAAGATCCCGTGCTATCGCCTGTCTACGCCGACCTGCGCGGCATGCCGCCGACGCTATTCGTGACCAGCGGACGCGACCTGCTCCTGAGTGGAACAACAATTCTGCACCGCGCTTTTTTGCGCGCCGGAGTGGACGCCCGCCTCGTCGTCTTTGAGGCTCTGCCACATGCCTTTTGGAATGACGTTGACCTGCCCGAATCGCGTGAGGCCGACGAAATCATGGCACACTTCTTCGATACGCATATAGGGAAGTGATCCTGCGATGAGCAGACCCGCAGCTCCCGTCTGGGAAGTCAGACCGTCGATTCGCCTGGACCGGCAGGACCCTTTCCTGTTGCTTCAGCAAGTGCTGGTCTTTGTGCGCGATCATGACCGGAGTATTCACTTCTTTGTTGAAAATCTTGGCTTCAACATTGCCCTCGATCACAAGAACCAGAACGGCGAGCGCTGGGTCATCGTCGCTCCGCCGGACGGAACGGCGCGTCTTTGCCTGATCGTTCCGAAGCTTGAGTCGCAGGACTATCCGCTTATTGGCAAGGGCCGAAACACCGTCTTTCTTACGGAAAATATCGAAGCAAAATACCAGGAATGGAGCGCGCGAGGCGTGCATTTTCTTCATCCGCCGGAAACGGCGCCGTGGGGAAGCGTTTTTACACAATTCGACGACGTGGACGGCAACCGCTTCTGGCTGATCGGCTTCGATCAGGCAACGCGCGACGTGGAAGAGCAGAGGCGGCTCACTGAAGAACGCCTTGAAGCCGAACGCCGCGCCGCGCGTGAGCTGGAAATCGCGCGTCAGGTGCAGGCGAGACTCTTTCCTCAAAACATGCCGTCAGCGCAATCACTGGACTACGCCGGTGCATGCATCCAGGCACGGCAGGTTGGCGGCGATTATTACGACTGGCTGAATCTGGGCGCGGACCGCCTCGGGTTGGTCCTTGCCGACATCGCAGGTAAGGGCATGGCCGCCGCGCTGCTGATGGCGAACCTGCAAGCCAATCTGCGCAGCCAGTGGGCAACGGCTTCAGACGAGCCGCAGCGCTTCCTGCAATCCGTAAACAAGCTGTTCTACGAAAACACCGCCAGCGGCGACTACGCGACGCTCTTCTTCGCCGAATACAACGACCAGACGCGCCGTCTGCGCTATGCCAACTGCGGCCACCTGCCGGCCCTTCTGCTGCGACGCGATAACACTCTCGAACATCTCGGCCCGACCTCAACCGTGCTCGGCCTATTTGCCGAATGGGACTGCTGCTCGTTTGAAGAGCGGCAGCTTTTTCCCGGGGATACGCTCCTGCTCTACACCGACGGCGCAACCGAATCATCCAATGAGTCGGGAGAAGAATTTGGAGAGCAGCATTTGGCCGAAACGCTGCGGCGCTTCCGCGATCTATCTTCACAGGACCTGATCAGTGCAATAGTCAAGGAAGTCCGGCAATTCGATCCCGGCGAGCAGCAGGACGACATCACCCTTATCGCTGCTCGCTGCCGATAGAACCGCGAGCGGCTGAGTTCCTGCTTTGATAAAGGAAATAATCGAAGAAAATTGTGTTAATCTCCCATTCCAACAGTAGAAACTTGATGCGCCGTCGAGCGAGTACGATCGGAATCCAAACCCTCGCAATGTTGCTGTGTGCGGGCGGGATAACCTCTGATGCGACCACTCCAGACGCGAAGACTGCGGCAAACACGAATGCAAGATGGGACAAGATCGCAGCCGCCAAATACCTCGACAGCCGCGAAGTCTGGTGGCAGGCTTGGCCGCGTGCCCAAAAGGACCACGAAACGGTCTGCGTTTCCTGCCATACCAACGTTCCGTATGCGCTCGCGCGGCCAGCTCTCCGGCAATATCTCGGCGAGCAGAAACCCTCCGAGCCTGAGGGGGTGATGCTCGACAGCATCATCAAGCGCGTCAACCTCGGCACACAGGCCGAGCCCTTCTACAACGACGCGAAACACGGACCCGGCAAGACCCGCGAAGCGCGCAATACCGAAAGTGTCAACAACGCGCTAATCCTCTCTCGCTACGACGCCCAGCAGGGGCATCTGCAGGACGTCACCCGCAAAGCCTTCTCCGTCATGTGGGCTTTACAGGAGCAGACTGGCCCCAAAGCCGGAGCATGGCTATGGCAGAACTTCCACTTCTCTCCATGGGAAGCCGACGAGTCCGAGTATTACGGCGCGGCTATGGCTGCAATCGCAACAGGCATCGCACCTGATCATTATCGCGACGATCCGAAAATCCAGTCCAATCTCGCATTGCTCCGCGGCTATCTCAAGCGTGAAGCTCCCAGCCAACCACTCATCAACCGTATCGTGCTGTTGTGGGCATCCACCAAGCTGCCCGGTCTCATGACCGACGCCGAACGCATCGTGCTGAAAGCAGAAATCTACAGCAAGCAGCAGCCTGACGGCGGCTGGAGCCTCACCACTCTCGGTACATGGAAGCGCCACGACAACTCACCGTTCGACACACGCAGCGATGGAGTTGCCACCGGCCTCACCGTCCTAGCGCTCGAAGAAAGCGGCCTCGGAAAGAACACTCCGCAACTAAAGCGGGGCGTAGACTGGCTCCTCGCCAATCAAAACAAAACTGAAGGCATGTGGCCGGCATATTCACTCAATCTCCAGCGTGATCCGGCTTCTGGCATCGGCCGCTTCATGAGTGATGCCGCCACCGGATTCTCGGTACTGGCGCTGGAGAACAGCCGATAAAATCACTGATCCGGCTTGCGGCGAGGAAAATGCCGCTTATCACACAAAGGCGGCGGAGAGACACCTTCAGGACTGCTTTGATACAGTCAGGACCCTCTGGCCATACTTTGCTTCTTTTACATAGAGCAGGTCGTTCCCTGAACGGTAATAGTTTGCGCGCGTGAGTGGGTGTCCCCATCCCGTAGCCTTGGTTTTGCGCGGAGGGTACCCATAAATGCCGTGCTTATTGAGCCATCCCCAGCAGTCTGGACAGACGCCCTTATCACAGAAAATCACGATACCCGCATCCTTAAGATTGTCTTTTGAGGTCCCGCGTCCTTCCACCAGGTAGCGCACGATTCGCATTTCTGAGTGCAGATTCTCTTCCCAGTCATCGCCGATGGTCAGGACCTTGACAGAGGTCGCACCGGCTTGTCTGGCCAGGCCTTTGGCCTTTTCCGTGACATGCTCGCCGCCAGGCACTTTCAGTGCGACAACCAGGTCTGCCATTCCACCGATAGCGGCAACCGCAACTGTGTCGTACGATGATGCTCCTGTGAGGGCTTCCAGTTGCTTGTATAGTGCGCTGAGTTTGTCGAAGTGTGGGAATGCAGGTAGTTTCCCGGCCTCGTACTTTGCGTAACCTGCGTGGCCTGCTTCCACGCGCGCTGCCTGCTTTTGACGGGCCTTCATCCAGGGAGTCGTAGCCATCGCCACCTCCTGCTTAGGAGCGTATGCAAAAGGATATCAATCCGAAGATGGTAAGAGACAGCTGCTTTGTCAATTTTTCAGCCTTTTCTCTAAGGTGAAAACGCGCGTCTGGATATGCACATCCGCCCCTGCGATACTAAGCAGAAGCCATGACTCAAGTCTGCCCAAAATGTGACGGCATGGGGATGCGCGTCATGCGCCGCGCTGACGGCACTCAGGCCGCTGAAGCCTGCGATTGCCAACACGAGCAGCGTGTTACCCGATTGTTAGTGAGGGCAGGAATTCCTCGCCGCTACGAGCACTGCATTCTGGACAGCTTCGACATCGTGCCGGAGACCCACGACTCACTGCGTGCCGCGCGCATCATGGCCGAAAAATTTGTTGACCGCTACCCGCTCGATACCGACGGACGCGGCCTGCTCATGACCGGCTCCATCGGCGTGGGCAAGACGCATCTCGCCGTGGGCATCCTGCAGGCACTGATTCTCGAAAAGGGTGTGCACGGTCTTTTTTGCGACTACCGCGAGCTGCTCAAGGAAATCCAGAACTCCTACAACCCGCAGGTGGCAACCACTGAGCTGGAAATTCTGCGCCCCGTCTTCGATGCGGAAGTGCTGGTCATCGATGAACTCGGCGCGGCCAAGCCCACCGATTGGGTCTGGGACACTGTGGCTCACATCCTGAACACCCGCTACAACGACAAGCGCACAACGATTATCACAACGAATTACACCGACCAGCCCCCCGGCGGCGCTGCCGGCCCGGCAAGCCGGGCCATGCGTGATGAGACCCTTGGAGATCGCATTGGCGAGCGCATGCGTTCCCGATTGGCTGAAATGTGCGTGGTAATTGAAATGAGCGGAAATGATTTTCGCCGCGGCGTGCGCCGCGCGAGGTTCGCTTAAACCGTGACGGTCAACAGC
The DNA here is from genome assembly GCF_035631355.1 of Alloacidobacterium sp. Taxonomy (NCBI): domain Bacteria; kingdom Pseudomonadati; phylum Acidobacteriota; class Terriglobia; order Terriglobales; family Acidobacteriaceae; genus Alloacidobacterium; species Alloacidobacterium sp. Next base: position 34,548 of record NZ_DASQIX010000056.1, on the reverse strand, counting down.
AGAAGCAGCGCAGCAGCAACAGTTGCTGCCTGATAAACCCAATCGGCGGCCTTCCTGCGCGGCTTCGTTTCCGTCCCTGGAGCTGTCTGAGCGGGGATTTTGTTGGGCGTCTGTTCCATTCCAGCCTCAAATCTTCAAGTTCGTACTGCCTGATAGTGTCGCTCACTACCTTTACGTTTCAATAACCTGCGCGGATTTACTGTCTTTCATCACGTTAGACCCATTTTGCGCCTAAAAGATTCGTTTTCGGTTAAATCTTCGTCATCTGAGTGTCATTTCGGTTAACGATACCGTTCCGGTAACTGGGCACGATAGGCCACAGTGAACCTCTGCACCGAATCCCGGTACTATGGAATCAAACCCAGTAGTTCCCCTGACACAATAGCCAAAGGACAAATGAACTCATCGCTTGCGTCCCCCGTGGACACACTTTCGGAAGCTCCATCATCGGGCGGATTCTTCCGGGTTTTGGCCGCCATCAGCTTCTGCCACATGCTCAATGACATGGTGCAGGCGCTGCTGCCCTCCATTTATCCGATTCTCAAAAGCTCATTTCATCTGAATTTCGGCCAGATCGGCTTCCTCACCCTGACCTACCAGATCACCGCCTCGCTGCTCCAGCCTCTTGCCGGCCACTACACTGACCGCAAGCCGCGCCCCTTTTCTCTGTCCATCGGAATGGGCTCCACGCTGTGCGGCCTGGTCCTCCTGGCGGTCGCGCCGACATTCCATTGGCTCCTGCTGGCCGCGTCGCTCGTCGGGGTCGGCTCAGCGGTATTCCATCCCGAATCTTCTCGCGTGGCCCGCATGGTTTCCGGCGGCCGCCACGGCTTTGCCCAGTCATTTTTCCAGGTCGGCGGAAACACGGGATCGGCCATCGGCCCGCTGCTCGCCGCCTTCATCGTTCTGCCGCGCGGCCAGTCAGGCATCGCCTGGTTTGCCATTCCCACCGTTCTCGGCATCATCGTCCTCGCCCGGGTTGGCATCTGGATCAAACACCATCAGGGGACCGCAGCCGTAAAAAGGAGCATTCGCGCCTCGACGCTTCATCTTGAGCTATCGCGGAAAAAGATATTCGGCGCGCTTTCCGTCCTCGTGGCGCTTATTTTCTCCAAGTACTTCTATCTGGCCAGCCTGACGAGCTATTACACCTTCTATCTCATCAGCCGCTTTCACGTCTCGGTGCGGACTTCGCAGGTATTTCTCTTCATCTTTCTCGCCGCCGTGGCTGCGGGAACTCTCATCGGCGGTCCCATTGGCGACCGCTACGGCAGAAAATACGTCATCTGGGTTTCCATTCTCGGAGTGCTGCCCTTCACCCTTCTGCTGCCGCATGCCAATCTCTACTGGACCGGAATCCTAAGCATCATAATCGGCTTTGTCATCTCCTCGGCATTTTCGGCAATCCTCGTCTATGCGCAGGAGCTTGTTCCCGGACGCATCGGCATGATCTCCGGGGTTTTCTTCGGTTTCGCTTTCGGCATGGGCGGCATTGGGGCGGCCGTCCTCGGCAAGCTCGCCGACGCCACCAGCATCATCTTCGTCTACAAGCTCTGCGCCTATCTGCCGGCCATTGGCCTGCTCACCGGTTTCCTGCCCAATCTGGAGCCAGCCTACAAAAGGCCGTCACCCAAGCCCGCGATGTAGAATCCACTTGAGATGACCTCTAACCAGAACGCGCCCGACTTCCTTGCCGGACAGACCGGAAAAGAGAAGACATCTTATCTTCCCTGGATCATCGCGGGCACGGTCGTCGTTCTCGGCATAGTGCTACTCTTCGTCTTTGGCAAAAAGACGCCTCCCGCCAATCCTGGCGGCGCAGTTCTAGCTCCCGCCGACCCGTATGCCGCGAGTCTGCCCGTCACTGGCTTGCAAATGAGTGAATCCAGCAATTTCGCCGGAGGCAAAGTCACCTACATCGACGGCCACATCGCCAACAATGGTGGACAGACCATCACCGGAATCACAGTGCAGGTTGCCTTCCGCGACTACGGCAACCAACTCGTGCAGAAGGAAACGATGCCGTTCGCGCTCATCCGTATGCGCCAGCCTTACGTCGATACCGAGCCGGTTTCAGCGGATCCCATCAAGCCCGGCGATCAACGCGATTTCCGCCTCGTGCTTGATCACGTTGCCGCAGACTGGAACGGCCAGTATCCCGAAGTCCGCGTCATCCAGGTCATTGGCAAGTAGTTTTTACCCCACTCCTACTAAGCAAATTTTTCTCTCTCAAAGCGAAAACACTTCTCCGATACCTGCGGAAAACGCGCTATTTGCCAGGCGAGTACCGCTCATTTCGTCCCTGAATAACCATGCAAGTTATTGATAAATAAATAAGCTAAGCTTTTAGCTTGATGCATCCCCTGGTTTGGCATGACAACTGCACATTATCTCGGCATAACAGGACGCTGCGCAGCATCCGGAGTGTGTTCTAACGAGCAGTCACGAAGGAATACAGACGATATGAGAAAAGTGGCAATGAAAAATCCGGATCTTCGAATGGTTGCAGCTTTGGCTTTAGCCATAAGTATGGGAATCCCGGCGTTCGCGCAATCCAGCTCATCAAATCAGGCTCCCCCCTCCCCCAACAATGCGCAGGTACAGACAGGGACCTCCGCCAACGGCATCAACCCCAACGACAACAGCACCTATGCCACCGGACAGCCTCTTCCGACGAAGTCAAATGAGGGTTTCTGGGGCCACATGAACCCGTTTGCCCGCAAAAAGTGGGTAAATCGGCAGCTAAGTCCGGTCAAAGACCGTCTCAATGAGCTCGACCAGTTAAGCGCCAAGAACGCCAACGATATTAAGGATGTGGATTCGCGAGCACAGGCCGGTATTCATCAGGCGCAGAACACCGCCGATCAAGCCAACCAGACCGCACAGAGCGCCAACACCACTGCAACCCAGGCTCAGTCGATGGCCCAGCAGGCCAGCGACACCACCGGCAAGCTGAACACCACTGTCGCCGGACTTGACCAGTACCAGAAAGTCAGCGACACTGAAATTCGCTTCCGCCCCGGCCAGACAGCTCTGAACGCCAAGGCAAAAGATGCGCTCGATCAGATCGCAACTCAGCTTCAGGGTCAGAAAGGCTACATTCTCGAGGTAGAAGGATATTCACGGACGCGTGGGCAGGCGGGCATTCAAAACTCGCAGCACATGGCTGACGCCGTTGTCCGTTACCTCGTCACCGAACACCAGGTTCCCGTCTATCGCATCCGTCAGGTTGCGATGGGCAACGCCAAAATTGAAGGCGCGGACGGCACATCGTCAACAGGCACCGTCGTCCACGTCTCCATGATGCAGAACAGTTTAGCGGCCTTGAACTCGACATCTTCCAATGCGGGTTCACCGATTGGCGCGACGCAGCAGTCTTCCGCGCAGCCCTCCCCTCAGGGTGCTGCGTCGCGGCCAGCGGCTCCACAACAATAACGATAAGAAGGTCGCAACCAAGCTCTCACACAACGAGAGAACCAAGGCAGATTGGCCCCTCCCCCGAGGGGCCCTTTTTTTGCTTTATTTGGAAAGGGAATGCCTCAACAACCGATTTGTCATTCTGAGGAGCGCCTCGGAAATGGACACACTGAAGGTGCCCCACATCTCGCAGAGATGTGGGTTTGCAGGATGCACATAGCTGGGCCCTGACCTGACATTGGGATAGACGTCATGCCACAAAGATCTTGTGCGATATCAACACAGGCAGCGACCTTCACTTCATCACTCTTAGTTGCATAGAAGACCATCCTGGCTCGGCACTGCGGAAGCCCGCGACTAGTTCGGGAAATCCTTGAAGACGACTATCTCATGGACACATGGCACGGTTGAGATCGAATCGGAGTGTACGGCTGTACGCCGAGAGCGTACAACGGCCGAATCCCACGTCGCTGCGAGACCTGGGGCGCCCTCGATCCTTCTTAAAGGAGAACCATGACAGATATGGATCCGGCCAAAATCTAAATTCTAATTACTGACTGCTTTGGCAGTAGCTTTGCCGGTGTCCTTTACCCCTACGGCTGTCTTCTCGCCGGCTTTTTCGGTGTACTTCACAGAGACCTTGCTACCTTCCTTGATGCCGTCGCCAATATCCTTGCCACCTTCGACTGTGGTCTTGTCTGTCCACTTAATCGTGTGTTCTGTACCATCCCCGGTTTTCACTACCATCGTCTTTGTGTCCTTGTCGATATGCTTGACCGTGCCCTTCACGATGTGAAAGACGTCATCCTGTGCAGACATTGTTTGTGTCATTCCAAAAGCCATGATGGCGGCGACGCAAACCAGTAAAGCTACCCGATACCTCGATCGCAACATCATAGACATCCTCCTCTTTCGGTTGCCCTTTAGCGACCATGTTTTAAATTGCACACTAGTTCACCACAAACAGAGACCGTTTGGAAAGTAGCCGCCGGCGGGTGGCCCAAATATGAAACTCGGTGCCTCGTAAATGCCATAAGAATGAAGTTTACGAGTAGGTTGTAGGGGTGGACAGACGACTCGGCTGAAGACTGGCGACCGCTCAAAGCGTGCTTGAGGGTCTGGTGACTCCAAAGCCATAAAGGGAACCCCCCGCATGTAACCTGCGTACCACACTGCGTAGCCCTCCCGGAGGCAACGCCAGTGGAATCCCTGAAAAGCCAGCTTAAGCAGACCATGCGCCGCTTGTGGCGCGCGCCTATGTTCACCTGCATTGCGCTCATCACGCTGGCCGTGGGGATCGGCGCGAACACCGCGGTCTTCAGCGTTGTCGAAGGCGTGCTGCTCAAGCCCTTGCCTTACCCGCATCCGAATGAGCTGGTCGGCCTCTGGCATGTCGCTCCCGGACTGAACCTCGGCGATGGGGTGAATATGGCCCCGTCGAACTACTTTATTTACCGCGAGCAGAACCGCACATTTCGCGACATCGGCCTCTACCAGGGCGATTCTGTCAGCGTGACCGGATCGGGCGAACCCGAACAGGTGCGCGCTCTGGATGTGACCGACGGCCTTTTGCCCGTCCTGGGCATTTCACCCATGCTCGGACGTGTCTTCAATCACGCCGAAGCCACTACCGGGGGGCCGGACAGTGTGATCCTGACTTATGGCTACTGGCAAACAAAGTTCGGCTCCGACCGCTCCATCATTGGCCGCACCATTACTGCAGACGGCAAGCCGCGCCAGATCATCGGCGTCATGCCGAAGAACTTCCAGTTCCTTGATTGGGAACCGGTGGCGTTGATTCTGCCCATTCAGTTTGACCGCAACAAGACCATGCTCGGCCAGTTCAGCTATGACGGCATCGCAAGGCTCAAGTCCGGCGAGACGCTCGCTGCAGCCAATTCAGATATCGCCCGCATGATCCCAACCGTCTGGAACAGCTTCCCCTCGCCGCCGGGCTTCAGTGTCGACTTGTTCAAGAAAGCGCGCCTCGGGCCGAACGTGCGCCCCCTCATGCAGGACGTAGTTGGCGATGTAGGCAAGCTTCTGTGGATACTCATGGGCAGCATCGGTCTCGTGCTGCTCATCGCCTGTGCCAATGTCGCAAACCTGCTGCTCGTCCGGGCTGAAGGCCGCCAGCAGGAGCTTGCCATTCGCGCTGCGCTCGGCGCAAGCCGTAGCCGCATTGTCAGGGAATTTTTGTTTGAAAGCATTGCGCTGGGAGTACTCGGTGGTGTCCTCGGCCTTGCGTTGGCCTACGGCGCTCTGCGACTCCTCGTGGCCATTGCTCCATCTGGCCTGCCCCGTGTTGAAGACATCGGAATCAATCTTCCTGTGCTGGCTTTCGCCGTTCTGGCGTCCTTGCTGGCCAGTCTCTTGTCCGGCCTCATTCCCATTATGAGATACTCCGGCGCCAGCATGGGCACTGGCCTGCGCGAAGGTGGCCGCTCGCAGAGCCAGGGCCGCGAGCGTCATCGCACACGCAACACGCTTGTCGTGGTTCAGGTTGGCCTCGCCTTCGTCCTGCTCATTTGTTCCGGCCTTATGGTCCGCACCTTCCGCGCCTTAACGCACGTCGATCCCGGATTCGCGCAGCCCGCTCAGGTCCAGACCCTGCGTCTCACCATTCCCGAAGCTGTAGTAAAGGACGACGAAAAAGTGGTCCGCATGCAGCAGGCAATTATGGACAAGATTGCCGCAATTCAGGGCGTGTCCGCTGTAGCGCTGGCCAACTCCGTCCCCATGGATGGAGGGCGGTGGATGGATCCCGTCTTCGCGCAGGACCGCAACTATGCAGAAGGCGAGATGCCGCCGTTGCGCCGCTTCAAGTTTGTCTCGCCGGGCTTCTTTCACACACTGGGCATTCCGCTGATAGCCGGTCGCGATTACAGCTGGGCCGAGACCTACCAGAAGCTTCCCGTCGCCATTGTGTCAGAAAATTTCGCCCGCGAGTATTGGGGCAGCCCACAGAACGCGCTGGGCAAGCAGATTCGCGTAAGTTCCAAAGACGACTGGCGTCAGATCGTCGGCGTAGTAGGTGACATTCACGACGACGGTATGAACAAGGACGCCCCAGCCATTGCCTACTGGCCCATCCTTGTCGCCCACTTCGAAAGCGACATGTTCCATGTGAGCCGCACTGTAGTCTTTGCTGTTCGCACTCCGCGTGCCGGTTCCGCAAGCCTCATGAAGGAAGTGCGTCAGGCCGTGTGGTCGGTCGATTCCAACCTGCCACTCGAAGATGTCCGCGCGCTCGACTACTACTACAACAAATCCATGGCACGCACTTCCTTCACATTGGTCATGCTCGCCATAGCTGGAGGCATGGCGCTGCTGCTCGGCGCGATTGGACTCTACGGCGTAATTGCCTATTCCGTTTCGCAGCGCACGCGCGAGATCGGCATCCGCATCGCCCTCGGAGCGCAGCGGCAGAACATCACAGGCATGTTCGTGCGCCAGGGATTGATTCTGGCAGGTGTGGGCGCGGCCTGCGGTCTCGTCGTTGCGATTGCCGCTACGCGGTTTCTGTCATCGCTGCTCTTCCACGTCAGCCCGGTTGATCCCGTCACCTACATTTCCGTGTGCCTCGGACTCGCCGCCGCCGCCGTGCTTGCCAGCTACATTCCTTCGCGCCGCACCACAGCCGTAGATCCAGTCGAAGCGCTCAGGGCGGAATGAAAACGCGCCCAAAGTCGGTGAGGCTCAGGCCGGACGAGATTCCACAGCAACGGCGCTCGCATGGTTCGCCACAATCACATGCATCTAAGTGCGAGAATTGGATCGTATATGGAATCAGCCTCTGTATTCATCGACGAGAAGATCAAGGAACTTGGCGACTGGCGCGGAAAGACGCTCGCCAAAGTGCGCACCATCATCCACGAGGCGGACCCTGAGATCGTCGAAGAGTGGAAGTGGATGGGAACTCCCGTCTTCTCCCATTCAGGCATTGTCTGCACGGGAGAGACATACAAGAACGTCGTCAAGCTGACATTCGCCAAGGGTGCTTCGTTGCAGGACCCTTCACGCCTCTTCAACTCCAGCCTCGACGGGAATGTCAGGCGCGCCATCGACATCCACGAAGGCGACAAGATCGATGTGGCGGCCTTGAAGGATCTCATCCGCGCCGCAGTGGCGCTCAATCTTAAGACCACGCCAAAGTCTCGGCGAGCTACCAGCAAGCGGACCAACTAGTGGTCGGACGACAGCAACCAACTATAAGTTCGAGCCGAAGGCAAGCAGACGGCCGTCGCAATCCTTCACCACAAACTCTCGCGAGCCCCAGGGCATATTGTCAAGTTCCCGGGTGAATTCCACGCCGTTTGCTGCGTACTCGGCATAAAGCGCATCCGCATCTTCAATATTGAGGTATGCGTCGAGCAGTTCGTCCTCATATTTGTCCGGATTCGCTGTAGGCGGCTCAGCGCAGCGCAAGTGAATTGCGCGTTGATCGCGCGCCACAATGGCATAAACCGGCGGGTCTTGCCATGTCCCCAGGCACTCGAAGCCAAGCTTGTCTTTGTAATAGGCAACCGTGCCGGGAATGTCCCTGGTGAAGAACTGAGGCGCGATCTGGCGAATCATTGACCAAGTGTATAGCAGCCCGAGATGCACTATCGTGAATCCATGCAAAGGGGAGATGGCCTGTTCGATTACGAGAGGAGATCCATAAGATGGCTAAGACGTTTAAAGTCGGCGACCATGTAAGCTGGAACTCCGAGGCTGGCCGAGTCTCGGGGACTATTATCGCCATCCATACCAAAGACTTTACTTACAAGGGTCAATGGGCGGCGATGTGATCGGTCTTGTCGCTTTTGATCTCATATTGCGGATCGCTTTTCGAGGCGTGATGCACATTAAGGGCAGCGCTCTTGAACATCTGTAGGGAAACCCACCAAAGGCGTCATTTCCTCCGCGCAAACCCTCATTTTCCTGACGTCAGTTAAGCACTCTTGACACGTTTGCTACTATGAAATCAAGACAAACGCCCGTCCACCAAACGGGCGTTTTGCTTTTTACGGAACCGCTCTGGAAGGTAAGGGAAATTCTAGATGCTCGTAACTACTATAGGAATGAATATTTTACCAAAAAATAGGGGGTGGTAGAATAGCGGCAAACACAGCGAATCTGATCCCCGTGTTACGGCTGCGGCTGGGTAGACCCTGAAGGCTGTGAGCCGGAGGAACTCGAGATAGGCTTCTTCTTCTTTTTCGTGCTTGCAGTCGACTTGACTGGGCCGTCATCCACAATCGTCGTTTTAGGAGGCTCTGCGGCCTTTGCCGCTGCCACCTGTTGAATGATCGCCTGCAGCTTTGCCGTTTCCGCCTCATTGTTCTTAGAGGTCGCCAGGATCGCATTTCCCAGGTCCGTGCGAGCGGATTCAAGCTTACCGAGGGCGTTGGTGACGCTGCTGGCCTCATTTTCAGGCGCAGCAAGCATTGCCGTCTGTGAGACGCGCAGCAGCACATCATAAAGCGCGTCTATGTTGCGGTAAACCGGGAACACCGCCGAAACGGTTCCGGAACCAGCATCAGCCGTCGCTAATAGCCCCGGCAATGTGCCGTTTAAATCGCGCTGGATGGAGTCGGCATTCTGCTGTGTGGCGGCACGCACTTCGCTCGGAGCCTTCCAGCGGGATATGTTCAGGGATACGATGGCTTGGCTGACCTGGTTGAGTGCGGGCTGGAGCAAGTCAGAGGGCTTTGGCGCCGTCTGAGCCGGTTGGTCCTGCGGAGTGGAACCCGCAACTCCACCCTGGGAAAAACATAGTAACGCCGAGAGAGAGAGCAAGCCGGTAGCACAAAGCACACGCCGCGCGGAAACCAGGTTCACAACAGACATATTAAAGGCCCCGATGCGGATTCAGTCAAAAAGGGTTGGCAACTCTCGAATAAAAATCATTTTTCACTCCCAGCAATTTTTCTATGGACGAGGTTTGACGAAAAGTCATCCGTCGCAGAAAATAAAGAGAATACCTTCCTCACGTGGGCCTGTGGCGCAGCTGGGAGCGCGCTTCCATGGCATGGAAGAGGTCGTCGGTTCGATCCCGACCAGGTCCACCATCAAATCAAATACTTGCAGACCCCCTTCTTTCCCGCTTTGTGTCAATTTGTGTCAAAAATGTGCTGCTCTCATTTCGCAGTGCACGTTTCGCATCCACAGGAAGACGCTGAGAACAACCTTACTCGCCGGAATGTTCCTGTCCTAGTCGGTTTCCGTGCAGCCTATGTCTTCGAAAGATTATCTCGTGATTTGTGGCCGAGATTTTACGCACCGAGGTGACACGCTGTGCCCATTCAGAACGCCCCCTCCGTAGCCACAGCCAGATCATCGCTCAATTCAACTACCATGCGCAACGATCGGACCGGGGAAGCGGATGCAGCCCTGGGGGCTGAGGAAGCCAGTGAGCACGTGACGCGGGAACTTGCGCGATCCTTCTGCCTAAGAGTGTATTAACACTATCGGAAATCAAGGCGGTCGCATGAATGCCATTGTGTATCGCAAGAATGGTCCTCCTGAGAAAGTTCTGACCTTCGAAAACGTGGACAAGCCTGTTCCGGGCGATCGGGAAGTGTTGATCAAGGTCCGCGCCGCAGCGATGAATCCCCTCGACGTCGGTGTGATGAAGGGCGGCCCGGCTCTCACGCGGCTGCTGTTTGGCCCGAGGAAACCGAAGGTCCCGGGAGTAGACGCCGCAGGAGTGGTGGAAGCTGTGGGACGCGGTGTGACGCAGTTCAAGGCTGGCGATGCTGTGTTCGGATCTGCGCGCGGGGCGTTTGCGGAATGCGCGGTTGCGCCAGAGTCGAAACTGGCCGCCAAGCCAGACAGTGTTAGCTTCGAGGATGCGGCCGCCACACCGATCGCCGCGCTTACTGCTTTGCAGGGCCTTCGCGATAAAGGAAGGATCGGGGCCGGGCAGAGCGTCTTAATTATCGGCGCGTCGGGCGGCGTGGGCACCTTTGCCGTGCAGCTTGGCAAGGTTTTCGGCGCGCACGTGACGGCCGTGTGCAGCGCGCGGAACGCGGAGCTGGTTCGATCGCTCGGGGCCGAGCGAGTGATCGATTATGCCGTAGAAGACTATGCGAAAGGGACGGCGCGTTACGATTTGATTTTCGATCTCGCCGGGAATCATTCGTTCGCTGCGAGGCAGCGTGTCATGACTCCGCGGGGTATCTGCGTCGGCGCGGGAGTTCTCGATGGGCCGAAATCGCTGCTCGTGATGTTTGGCGGTTTGATTGTAACGCTCGTGCGCGCCAAGTTTTCGAGGCAGGAATTCAGCACCTTCGTCGCCAAAATCAACCGTGAAGACCTGGCCTTCATCGGCCAACTCCTAGCCAGCGGTACGCTGAAACCGGTCATCGACAAGAGATATACGCTCAATGAAGTCCCCGAAGCGGTGCACTATCAGGGAACATTGCGGGCCCGGGGAAAACTCGTCATCAACGTGTGCCCTTGAGGTCGAGGAAAGGAACGCATGATCGACCGGTCGCAACGCCTCGCTGCCCGCGTTTTCGCCATCACAACCCTGCTGATATACGTCGTTATCGGGATCGCTTATTCGCGTTTCTACGCGCCATTTCTTGTTTGGGAGCATGAAGCGGAGACGGCCCGCAATTTCATTGGGCATGAACCACTCGTCCATGACTACATCGCCGCCGCCGTCGTATACGGTTTGGGAGCGATCGTGGTTCTGACCGCTCTCTATGTTGTCTTCAGGCCAGTCAGCACGGGCTTGGCACTCTTCGCGGTATTCAACAGACTGGTATATGCCGTGATGTGGTTCATCTTGCTGATCGACCATTTCGGCGCGCTGCGGATCATGGGCGGCAGGGATTTCCTGCACGTGTTCGAGCCGGAACGTCTGCAGGCCTTGGCGGGGTTGCAACTCGCTTCGGGATGGGACGCTTATTACATCGGGTTGACGTTTTACGCGATCGGGTCCGTCCTCTACAGTTATCTGTTTTTCAAGTCGCGTTATATTCCGCGAACGCTGGCTGTCTTAGGCATCATGGCGGCGGTCTTCGAAGGGGTCTGCGGGTTCGCCTACCTCATCGACCGCAACTTCGAAGCGAACGTCTCAGTGAAGTGGTACGAAATGCCGGTGGTTTACTTTGAGGTGGCGATCAGCATCTGGATTCTGATTCGAGGACTCAGAGTACCGGAGACGGCGAAGGCCATCCAGCCAGGCAAATAAAATCTCGCACGCTCTTCCCGCCGCTTGTGTGGCGAGAATCGCGAGAGCGACGACCGAGCCAACGACCAAATCCGCGTGAGACCGAGACCCCGTCGATAGCTGCGAGGATCTGGCCGGTGACGAAACAGGGCCAGGCGGTGACGTGGAAGCGCTCGGGGACTGAGCGAATATGCAAGTCAGCGAGTCGGATCGCCCCTGTGGCGGATTTTCCCGAACAGGTGGCAGCATTTCACCGCCTGCAAGCGAGCGACTTCAGAGAACTCCTTCGATAACCGCGGCCACATCATCACTCAATTCCTCAGCCCTCTGCAGTGCTCCTTATATCCTGACAATCTCCAGTTCACGAGACGCGATCTGGCCAGCCGGCTCGTTGTGATCTCGTGCTGTGTTGAGGCTGCGTTGATGACTGCAAGCATGCGTTTGAATATCGGACCGGCGGATAGGTTTTGACCATAAATGGTAAACTTGCCGCCGATCGTTGTTGATGTGGGCGAGAGTGACGTTAGCAGGGGCGGATCGACCGACCAAGTCGAGAAAGGATAGGGGACGTGGCAGACAGGGCCAAGGTTACCATTACACTCCCGGACAAACCAGCGTGGCTATTGCATTAAAGGCAATCTCTCCGTTCCCGGTGCCACCGCTCGGATAAGCCTCCTGGGGCACATACCACGTCCAGGTCGGGTTGAACGTGGAATTACTGCCGGACGAGGACTGCGGCGTGAAATCCCACACCGGCTGCGAGGTCTCGTATTTATGGGGAGAATGCTGCCGTTGCACACAGAGGTCGCGGCAGGGAAGTCGAGGGTGCTGAGCGATCTTTCGTTATTTACCTATCTATCTATCTATCTATCTATCTATCTATCTAGATAGGGATTTTGGGGCTGACCCGCCACGTTCAGCCCATGGCCCAGTTTGTTTTGAGATTTTTGTGTCAAGTTTGTGTCAAAATACGCCAATTCCGCCGATTTTGCCGGTTCATCCAATTTTTAACCGCTTGTCCGTCAATAACTTACGAATTTCCCACTTCCATGGCATGGAAGAGGTCGTCGGTTCGATCCCGACCAGGTCCACCAAAGATTCAAAGACTTACATATCCCAAGATTCTCAGAAGCTAGGCGACTCCCTGCAGCACTTTGCCCTTAGTCTCTATGGCCTCGAGCAACTTGCTCCATGATTCATCAAATGCCTTGGCGCCTTGTGATTGCAGGTCCGCAGCCAACTTGTCGAGGTCGATACCTGCGCTTCTGAAATTGGTGAGGACGGGTTCGCAGTCTCCCCCATTTCGCGGTAGTACTCCTGTCACGTTCCCATGCTCACTGAACGCAAGTAAAGTCTTCTCCGGCATGGTATTAATCGTGTTCGGTGCAGCGAGTGCATTGATATAAAGGACATCTGATGCCTTCGGATCCTTGGTGCCGGTACTGGCAAAGAGCAGGCGCTGCGGACGAGCGCCAAAATTCGCCAGACGCTGCCAGCGATCCGATTCCAGCATATCCCTGTAGGCCTTGTAGACCTGTTGTCCAATCGCAATGCCCAATTTATCGCGCAATGTCACGGAAACCTTGTCCATTGTTGCGCCATCCCAACGGCTAAGGAAGACCGAAGCAACTGAGCGAACATCGGGATTAAAACCAGCGGACACGCGCCGCTCCAACCCCCGCATATATGCTTCTGCGGATGCAAGGTATTGCTCGCGGGAGAAAAGCAGCGTGACATTAATTGCAATACCGTTTGCAATCGATTCCTCGATCGCCGGCACGCCGTTACTCGTGCCCGGAATCTTGATGAACAGGTTCGGACGATTTCCTTTGTCATGGAGAAACTTTGCCGCCGATACTGATTTCCTGGTGTCGTAAGCGAGCAGTGGCGACAATTCAAGGGAAACGTAACCGTCGATTCCTGCCGTACGCTCATGAACTGACGCGAACAGGTCTGCAGCTCGCGTCAAATCCTGCAATGCCAGTTCAAAGAACAGTTCCTCGCCTGAGATGCCAGTCTGCATCAGTCGGCGAATATCCGCATCATAGGCGCCGCTTTTCGATATAGCGTGCTCAAAGATAGTTGGGTTTGAGGTTAAGCCCGTAACCGAAAGATCGTCGATGTACTGCTTCAAAGTCCCGTTGTCGAGCAGATCACGAGTAATATTGTCGAGCCATAAACTTTGCCCGAGATCGTGAAGTTGCTGCGTCGCTTTCATGGATTCTTCCCCCACTTCCAGCTTTGATGGCGATAAGCATTGCCACAGCGGCTGATTTAAGTTTGATATCGCCGATAAATCATTGTCGATGCGATCAGTGGCGCATTCATTGGCTTAGCGGAGCGGAATTCTTAGCTGATGGTCTCGTCGCTCGAGCCGATTCACTACAATGCGACCAGAGCCTGCGGCGAATTTTCCGCGCAGATCCTGTTGGGAGCGATGATGCACAAGCCGGAATGGAGCAGTTGGTGGATTAGGGTGTCTGCCGGGTTGGTGGTTTTGTTATGGGTGGGTACAGCCATAGCGTGGGCACAAGCGAATGACAATGGCGGGGACGATCCGGCTGCACTGGTGAATCCACTGATCGGGACGACCAATGGAGGTAACGATTATCCGGGCGCAACATTGCCTCTGGGCATGCTGGCGTGGAGCCCGGAAGAACCGCGGACCCATCCACGGCAGCAGGTGCAGGGTGTACCGGGATCGATGCGTGATGACCGCGGACGTCCGGCAGCTCCGGGTGGTTACGAGTATTCGGCAAACCGCATTAGCGGATTTTCCTTGACACACCTGATGGGTACCGGCTGTGCCGGCGCCAGCGGAGATATTCCGTTTATGCCGTATGTGGGCGAAGTAACCTCTTCGCCGGCGGATGATGCAAGCGCGGAAATTTACGGCAGCGCCTTCATACACGACAATGAGACCGCACAAGCCGGGTATTACAAGGTCAAGCTTGAGAATGGCGTTACAACGGAGTTGACCGCAACGTTGCGCACCGGGTATGGGCGGTTTGATTATCCCGCAGGCAAGCCTGCGGTGATGTTCGTGCGGACCGCGTATTCCGAGACCGGTAGCACAGATGCGTATGTAAAGATCGACCCGTCAACTCAGACCGTCTCCGGATCTGTGACCAGCGGGAATTTCTGTGGATATATCGGCACCGTCAATCGACGGAGCTATTACACGCTGTACTTTGTGGCGCATTTCGATGTGCCATTCTTGAGCACGGGAACGTGGCAGGATTCGGCGATACGGCCCGGGACGAAGGAAGCGCGGGGCGGAACGACGTATGGCGCGAAAGGATTTGTCCCGCCGGGAAAAGGATCAGGCGGATGGGTGGTGCTCGATACTTCGAAATCGCCAAGCATAGGTGTGCGTGTCGGGATTTCATATGTGAGCGAAGACAATGCCGAAGCGAATTTGCGCGCAGAAATTCCGGCGGGAACAACATTTGAGGCAGTGCGCCAGAAGGCGCATGCCGCCTGGAACGATGCGCTGAGCCGCGTGGAAATCGAAGGCGGCATGCATGACGAGCAGGTGGTCTTCTATACGGCCCTTTACCATACGCTGATGGGCGAGAACCTTTATAGCGACGTGGACGGGCGTTATATGGGCATGGACGGAAAGGTGCATACCGTAACTGCTCCGCAGAAGGCGCAATACAGCACGTTCTCCGGATGGGATGTGTATCGTTCACAGTTACAGTTACTGACCCTGCTGGAACCGGATGTAGCTGGAGACTTCGCCCAGTCCCTGCTCAACCAGGCGAACCAGAACGGAGGCGAATGGGATCGCTGGACGCATAACTCCGGAATTACTCACGTCATGAACGGAGATCCGGCAGCGCCGGCGATTGCGGACATTCTGGCATTCGGCGGCAAGAACTTCGGTGCGAAGGCAGCGTACAAGTCCCTCTTGCAAGCAGCCACTGTGCCAACCGCACACGACCTCAGCAAAGAGGGATGCGCGGTGGAATGTGTTGGCCAGCGGCCCTCTCTCGACCAGTGGCTGAAGCTGCACTATATCCCCGTAGGCGCAAGTGCCTGGGGACCGGCGGCAGACACTCTTGAAGACGCTGCGGCGGATTTTGCTGTGTCCGAGTTGGCGCGACGCATGGGCGATAATGCGATGCGCAAGCAGTTCCTGGAGCGCGCCCAGTACTGGAAAAATATTTTCAATCCGCAGGCAACGCCGGAGGGCGGCTATATCCAGAACCGCAATGCCGACGGCACCTGGCCGAAATTTGATCCGGCATCTGGCAGTGGGTTCGTAGAGGGCAGCGCAGCACAATATGTGTGGATGGTGCCATTCAACGAGAAGGGACTGTTCACGATGATGGGCGGGATGGAAAAAGCGAGCCAGCGTCTGAATGCATTCTTCTATAACCCAGACGGCAGCCTGGCAGTGACGGCGTCAGGTGGCCTGCACGCGGAATTGAACAATGAGCCGTCTATTGAGACTCCCTGGCTTTTCGATTTTCTGGGGCAGCCATGGAAGACGCAGGAGGCTGTGCGCAGGGTGCTGAATACCATCTGGACCAACTCGCCAAAGGGCATGCCAGGCAATGACGATCTGGGTGAGATGTCGTCGTGGTACGTGTGGTCCGCGATCGGCATGTATCCGGAGATTCCCGGGCGAGCCGAACTGGTACTGGGAAGCCCGCTGTTCACGATGGTACATATCCACCGTCGTGAGGGCGATATCACGGTGAAGGCACACGGCGCTGCAACTAATTCACCCTACGTGCAAAACCTGAAAGTGAACGGAAAGATCACGACAAAGACCTGGCTGCCCGACAACTTTGTGGAGCACGGCGGAACATTGGAATTTGAGCTGAGCGCAACACCAGATAGGCACTGGGGAACTGGAGCAGAGGATGCGCCTCCGTCGTTCGAGCCGTGAGATGACTGAGGTTGCGCGTAAAAGCCTGTAATGTATGGCTGTTATAGCTGGAAAATTTAAACTCGAAACCGATGATCTTATCTTTAACACGTGTAACTTATAGAGCGGCATGCAAGTCTCGCAGCTTCGTTTCTGTCCTTTTCCTCGTCTCTCTACCATCAATCGCGCAAACGGCCAGGCAGACGACAGCCTGGTACGAAGGCAGTTTTCATGTGGAGCGGAGAGGCGTTGTTGGGCGGTCAGATATAGTCCTGCTACGGCCCAATGTGGCGCTACAAACAGCAATGCCATTGGGCAACGGACGCCTTGGCCTGGCTGTCTGGACCCAGGATGGGTACACTGCGCAACTGAATCGCGGTGACACGTTTCCTTTGCGGCTCTCGCCCGGACAAGTCGTCATTCCCGGCCTGAAAAAACTCACCGAAGCTGCTGACTACTTGGGGCGTTTGAATCTTTACGACGGCCAATTCGAGGAGCAGGGCGGCGGCACGGCAGCAACCACCTATGTGGATGCTGCGCTCGATGTGATGGCCGTCGATGTCACCGGAGCAGATCCGAATGTTCCGCAGACCGCCGAGCTTAAGTTGTGGGAGCCGCGCCATCCTCATGTCTTCGATTCAGGCAGGATCGGAATACTTGCGGAAACCTGGCTGGACAATAAGGAAGCCGGCGCCAGCGGCGATAGCTTCGGCTCGCTGGCCGCCATCACCGCAGACGCGACTGATCTTCGCGTAGAAAAAAGCGGGCCATATTCGGTCAGGATCACCTTTCGGCCGCATCCTGATGGAACATTCCGCATCCTCGTTGGTTCACCGGCATGGCATGGCGGCGATGCCCCGGCCACAGCCTCAAAATTACTGGACGCTGCGGAAAAGCTCTCACCGGATGAGCATCGCGCTTGGTGGAACCAATACTGGTCGCGCGTGGGATTGATGAAGCTCTCTTCGCCCGATCACGCGGCTGAATACTTTGAAAATCTGCGCACGATTGACCTCTTCACCGCGGCTGCTGAAGGCCGCGACCGTCTCCCGGGAGGACAGGCAGGCATCGGCGATCTGTTTTCAGCCTTTCAGGATACGCACCAGTGGGGGCCATCTGCATACTGGCACTGGAACCTTCGTATGCAGGTCAGTGCCAATCTCGGCGCAGGCACCTTTGATCTGAACCAGCCATACTTCAATCTTTATCGGGAAAATCTGACCAACATTCTTGCCTGGACCAGGCAGCACATGGGCGGACGTAATGGCGCGTGCATCCCTGAAACTATGCGCTTCAATGGCCGCGGATATGAAAATGAAACCTGGGTCCCCAAGCCCGCAATTAACTGCGGCCAGGATTCCCCGCCTTACTACAATGCCCGAACCATCTCGACCGGGGCTGAGGTTTCGCATTGGGTCTGGCAGCAATATCTGTTTACCGATGACCTGGATTTTCTCAGAACGAACTATCCTCTGATGCGTGAATCCGCGCGGTTTCTGCTCGCTTATGCCTCGCGCGGCAAGGATGGTAAGCTCCATACATTTCCATCGAATGCGCATGAAACGCAGTGGGACGTACATGATCCCACAACGGACATCCTGGCCATGCACGCGCTCTTTCCCGCAGTGATACAGGCAGCCAGCCTGCTCAAGACCGACGGCGAGCTCGTGGCCCAGTTGAAGCAGGCCATCCCGGAATTACCGGAATGGCCACTCGTTCGCCACTCGGCTCCCGGCGTGCTTGTGCCGAACGGCGCGAATGATCCAGACACGGTGATCGCCGCCAGCTATGATCCGGCAGTAGAGATCCACAATTCAGAGAACATTGGCCTGGAGCCGGTATGGCCTTATGGCTTCATCGGAGACGACGGCCCTCTTCACCAGCTTGGAGTGCGCACCTATCTGCAACGCCCCAACAAAAATCAAAACGACTGGAGCTACGATCCGGTGCAGGCCGCGCGCCTTGGCCTGACGGACGAATTCAAGTCAAGCCTGCTAGCTTTAACGGAGAAGTACCAGGCGTATCCCTCAGGCATGGCGAAGTTTGTTGGGCCGGAGTTCTATGTTGAGCAAACCGGCATCGTGGCCGATGCTTTGCAAAACGCTCTCGCGCAGGATTACGACGGCCTGCTTCGCATCGCGCCCGCATGGCCAAAGGATTGGGACGCGGATGCAACGGTATTTATTCAGCATCGCGGCAAAGTTCATCTGCAGATTCACAAGGGCGAGTTGCTCACCGTCGGCATTGAGGCCGGTGCTTCCGGAACGATGCGCGTGCGCAATCCCTGGCCCGGCGAAAAGGCGGAATTGGTGAATGCCCGGACTGCTGCTGTTGTCCTGCCATCCAATCAAGCTTCAGTTCTGGAATTTCCGATTCAGTCCGGTGGCGCTTACACATTGAGAAGAACCAGTGCGCCGAGTACGCCAATTTTCGAGGTAGTGTCCGGCATCCCTGCAACGGCTCCAAAAACATTGGGATCGAGAAGCATAGGAATCGGTAAATAGATTGCTTATCCGTTAGCCCACACCAGCGCTGCCGCAAGTAGAACTTCGGCCGTCCGAATCACGGAATCGAAATCAACATACTCATCCGGATTGTGCGCGCCGGCTCCGCATGGGCCAAAGAGCAGCGTGGGAATACCGAAATCCCGATGGATTAACCCCGCGTCGCAAGGATAGGGCGCAGCCGTTATAGAGGCTGTCTTTCCCAGAGTGCTTGATGCCGCATTCTCCATACACTTCAACCATGGATGATCATGCGCCAACTCATGACCATACAGAGGGCCTCCAATTAAGGGCGTCCAACTCACTGGATATTTCCGGAAAAACGGGTCGGATACGCAAAACTCTTTGAGCTTCTTTCTGAGATCTAAAATCACCGTATCCACATCTTCCTGCGGCAGAAACTGGAAATACACACGAATGGCGCCACGCGAAGGAACACTCAACGGAACCTGCGCATCCAGCGTATTGGACTCCACGGCAAGCACCTGTACGGGCGCAGGGTCGGGGAACTTCGCGTAGGCTCCGCTCGGCCGCAGACGGCTCCGTTGCTTCGCGCATTTGTCGATCCATTCCAGCAATCGTCCTAACTGCACTGCCGGACTTACCACTTCAGCTTTGGAAAAATATGCAGCAGGGTCGCCTGCGTCTATCGTCAAATCCACGACGAAGCCGCCGCGCGTGGCCCGATAAATTTCCAATTGCGTTCCTTCAGGAATGATGCAGGCATCCGCGGTATCACCGCGCAATCGCGCGGCAATCGTTCCGCCGCCGCCGCCCCATTCTTCATCGATAACTGACTCGCAGAGAATGTCGCCGCCGGGCCGGATGCCTGCGCGCTTCAAAGCACATACGACAGCGGCGTTCGCAACCAGCCCTCCCTTCATGTCAAACGACCCGAGGCCATGCACTTTTCCCTGATGAAAAGCGCCCGACCAGGGAGAACGCGACCACGGCCGCAAACCCGCTGAGACGGTGTCCATGTGGCCGTTCAGCAGCAAGCTCTGTCCTCGACCCGAGCCTTGCACTCTGACAATCAGGTTCTTTCGCCCCGCATAGGGCTTCTGCCTTCTGACCTGCGGAAAATCAGACCTAAGAATGAACGCGGTGTCGTACAACTCGCTCCGCAGGCCATTCCCGCGGAAAAAATCGCGCAGTACAAGCTGCGCCGGAGTCTCGTTGCCGCCCGCAAGCACGGCTGCGCTGTTCGTTCTTACCAGGTCCTGCAAAAGACGCTTCAGATCATTTCTGAGTGGACGGATCAGTTTTTGCGCTGCGCTTGTGGCGCTGTCTTTCATGAATACTCCTGCGGAAAATTAGCCGCCGATCAACTCGCGTCTGCAAGTTGTCCCTTGCCGGAAAAGTAGACTTCGATCTCTTCCAAGGTCTTGCCTTTGGTTTCAGGAACAAACAAGGTCGCGGTCAGGAAATAAATCACTGTGCAGCCCGCCCAGGCAAAAAACATGGCCGAGTACCCGAAGCTGCCCACAACCGGCAGAAAAACGGCTGCGCTCAATGTCGATACGCCTTGGTTCAGCAGCAGAGCAATTCCCATGCCTGCCGAGCGGATGCGCGTCGGCATCAACTCAGAAAGCACCAGCCACACCACCACCCCCGGCCCAACCGCATAGGCCGCAATAAAAACCGCCATGCAGAGCGTGATCAGCCATGACGTGACCGGACGCGGCACCGGCCCATATTTCGCTTTGGTGATGGTGAGCGGTTTTTCCGTCTCCGAAGCATCAGGCTTGATCGTCAGCACTGGATAATCGTCGGTGCTCAGCACAGTTTCCATGCGGCTGCCGTCGCCATAGGAATAGAGCACGGTAAGCGACATCGGCCTGCCTCCAGTCGCAGGACCTAAAGTTGTCTCATTCACCGGCATGATGACGGCATTGCCGTTTGTAGCAGCCTCTATTTTGCTCTTCACGTCAACGCGGTTTAATTCAGAACTTAGAAAGAAAATTCCGCCTGCTGCGAGCGACAGAACTACGCCGCCGGTGCCAATCTTCAGTAGAAATCTGCGTCCCTTTTTGTCCACCAAACCGACGGCGACAAAGGTCATCACGCAATTCAGAACCTTCACCGCAACATCGCCCTGTGTGGCGTGCGTAGCAGTCAGACCGGCCTGCTTGAGGATGATGACAAGAAATCCAAGCACGGAGTTGATCCCGGTGGCCTGATTGAAAGCAAGGATGACGCATGCGAGCACAAACGGAATGACATACTTTCGTTGCAGCAGCGAGCCGCCTGTCGCAGACTGCGTCTGGCTCGTCGGCGCAATCGCCAGCGACTCCATCTCCTTCAACTCGCGGTCTGCTTCCGGCGCGGGAAGGGAACGCAGCAGGGCCTTGCGCGCTTCTTCCGTTCTCTTTTTTCTAAACAGCCAGCGCGGCGATTCAGCCAGGAAAAATGCGCCGGCGAAAAAGGCGATCCCCGGATAGACGACCGCCAGAAACATGCTGCGCCATGCGCGATTTTGCGCGGCATGGATCAGCGTAAGATTTCCCGTCGCATGGGCAATCGCCGTTTCCGCCTGCCGGGTGTAGAACCATCCCACTGTGGCCGCCACCACGATGCCGAAAGTCAGCATGAATTGAAAGACAGCGGTCCCGCGTCCGCGATTGTCCGCTCCCAAACACTCGGCCAGATACAGCGGCACCACGACGGCAATCACGCCCCCGCTCATGCCCTGCAGCAGACGCCCCACGAACAACGAAGCAAAGCCTTGCGAAAGCACAATCAACCCGACGCTCGCGACGAACATCAATCCGCTGACAATCATCATCCGTTTGCGCCCAAACCAATCCGCAAGAAAGCCGGCGACAGGAGAAGAGACCATGCTCCCGCCCAGTACTGCCGCGACGATGATCGATGTCTGGCTGACCGTCAGATCGATGGTTTTGCTCAGGTAAAGAAGGGCAGCAGCGATAATCCCGACATCAATGCCGTAAAGCAGGCCGCCGAGGCCTGCAATAAAAATAAGAAATCGAGTGTACATCGTGCCGGGCTGTGCCGCTGAGGAGTCTCGCATTCGTGTCCTGTGGCCCAAATGTTCTGAAAAATTGCTCTTTATGACATTAACAGGAAGCTTTTAGTTTTTACTGGCTGGATTTTTGCCGGAATTGTCTTTAGCTTGCGGCACAAGCGGTGCTGCACCTTCTTTGCGGGGAAGAAAGTGGCGGGCCAGCAACGCGTCCGCCTGGTCCTCTTTTCCGTCCTCCCGCAGAGCGCTGACGAGGGCGCGAATAAGATCAGCGGGCATGTCCGCATCCTCGGGGAAACGCTGAAGCATAGCCACACGCTGGGTAGCCGACTGTCCCATTTGCTGCATGGCTTTGTCCATCTCGACGTAAAGCGCCGGGTTCAATGGATCAACCTGGAAGCCGTGCTGGAACACGGCTGCCGCTTCGGCAGGCTGCTTTTTGATCTCCAATAGAGCGCGTCCCAGACTTGCATCGAGCGATGGAATGTCAGAACGGAGCGATGCGGCACTGTACCATTCTTCGATAGCCGGATCCGTCATTCCTTTGGAAAACCAGAGAGTGCCCAGAAGGAAATGTGCCGATGCGTCTGAAGGGTTGGTGGCGAGTGTTGAGCGCAAAACAGGAATGGTCTCAGCCCTGTTGGGGAAGATATAACGCAACGACCTGCTCGAAGCCGCCTGGTAGTCGGCCTGTGCTGACTGCCCGAGTTTCTCGCGGCAATAGCCTCGATAGTAGGCAAGCAAGGGGTTTTCTTCGGGTGATGCGGTCCCAGGCTCACTCTGGTCAGGGTGAATGCGAGGATATGAACGCGAAAGCAGCGCGAGTGAATCGGAGTAAAGCCCCAGCCGGTTATATTGCACGACTAAATCAAGAATCCGGTTGGGGTCGGCGGCAAGATGCTCGTCGAGATGAATATCTGATTGTCCCATGATCGAAAGCTCGTTCCGCAGAAAAGCGCTTGTGGGATATTTTGCAAGAGATGCCACGGCAAGTTGCCGGGCGCGATCGGCCTCGCCATTTGCGCGCTCCAGAGCTACCGCATCTTCGAGGCAGCGCTGTGGATGTGATTCGTGAGAGACATCAAGACCGGAACGGGAAAGAATGTCGAGCGCGCCTGCCGTATCGTGGTCCTGAGCAAGAAGTTCAGCGAGCAGCATGCCTCCGGGCACCCGATAGGATGGGTTGCGATATGCTGCTTCAAATTCAATGCGGGCCTCGCGTCGATGGCCAAGAGCCGCCTCTGCAATGCCGCGATAGTAGCGCGTCTCTCCGTCCCAGGTTGCACGGTCTTCCACTTGCTTGAGCATCTGCGACGCCTCTTCAAATCGGAACAAGTTCACATCTAGCCGGCCTTGCGCCTTCAATAGATCAAAGTTTGCTGGAGATGCCGCCAGGCCTTGCTCATATGTCCGCCAGGCGGCGATCAGGTTGCCCTGAAGCTCCTCGTTCGTGCCGCGTTCAAGCAGGCCAGCGGCGGTATCGGGTGCCTTGTAGGCTGTTTGTGGGCCAGTTTGAATCTGGTCGCGCGGCGTCCAGTCGTACAGGTCTTCCGTGTGCTTCAGAAGGACTTCGTGTTTGTCATTCTCAAGAAGAAATGTGTATTTGCGATCAGACGGAAGGTTATTAAGAATATGCCACCATGTTATTGCCGGATCGAGCGATGCGGTCTCTTGAAAAACTGCAGTGTTGCCATCCAAAATCCGGATGGACGCGTTTGGAAATTTCTGGTTGGCATTGAAGGCCGCTATGAGTGAGGTTCGTCCAGCCGCATCGAGCTTCCTGGACATCGAAACGACGCCATTCAGATTGGCGCGCGAGATGCCGTCGATATTTCTGACCGGCATCCAGTATTCGGAAAACCGGATGACCTGTTGCGGTTCCAGAAAACCGTATGTCTCCTGATTGCGAAACAGGCCCGCCTGCACTTCCGCATAGGCGCTGTTGTTGTCGGAGAGCGCCTTGCGCCATGCCAGGCCATCCGTATCCACGCCCCATGTCCAGATCTTCTTTGCCGGCAAATCGCTGTACTCGGCATAGTGGACAACGCCGGCATCTGTTTGCGGATTGTAGATGCCCATGAACGGTTCCCGGCTGCCGTGGCTGAAAAGGGAGACAGGGCCGTCCTTCTGGTTCGCAATGATGCTGAGGTCCATTCCCTTTGAGTTGACCGGCCATGTATCTACATCGGTGAAGCCGTGACTCGCGGTGAACTGCATCGGGTACCAGATCTTCGAGTCGTCCCACACCTGCACGCCCGCGTTGTTCCACCAATAGAACCGGTGTCTTAGATCGCCGGGATTCGTCAGCGTGACGCGCTCTTCCAGAACTGTGCTTCCCGGATGCAGCACAAGCTGCACGGTCCACTCCATGCCGTAGACGCGGTCACGATTCCCCACGGTAACCGACGCGCTGCCATCAGGGCTACTTGAATAGGCGTAATCGACGGGGGAAATCGAAACCCAGTTATGGGACACGGGAAAATTGAATTCAACACCGAAGGCCGACCAGGCTCCGCGGTACCCGATCAGGGCTTTCTTTAGTGTCGGATTGGCGTAAAACATTGGCTTGCCGTTGATCTTGTCAATACACGTATAAATATGACCGCCGAGATCAGGCAGGATCGTGCACTGCAGGTACTCGTTTTCGAGAAAAACTGCGCGCCATGAATGGACTGTCTCTGTCCTGTGCACATCTTCGCGCATCGTGTAGGGATAGCTGAATCTATCGGTAGCGTAAATATCGAATGGTGGATTCTCGTCAGGAGGGCCTTCGTCCGATGCCGCGAGGGACATACTGCCCTCCCAGACCCTAACCTGGGCGCAAAGCCGGGTTTGCAGTAGCGGAAGCAATAAGAGGAACCCTGTGAGAAAATGCATCTCTTTTTATCTCATGGATTTGGTTAAGCGCCATAGCTAGGCCGCTACGGTAAGCCGGAAATTCACGACCGTTTTCAGCATCTGACTGGAATAGTCTCATTAAAATGTTTTGGATCCCATATAAATACAGGCAAGAGGATTGCTTTATTGGGATATTTGCATCTGAAATGTCAGGGAGTTTAGAGCAACTCCACAACTCCCGCCTGACCTATGATTGGGAAGAATTTTTCGCTATCGTGCAGCCGTTGGATTTTGCAGGCCATAGTTATTTTGCTTTATTACGTTTCATTGCCGTGCCTGGCTCAGACTACAGCTTCAACGGCTTCCATCTGCCGTTCTCTCACTACATGCCCGGGAATCATAACCCGAAAACATGTGGCTGACCCGCTCGAACTCATGCTGCGGAATTGAATTGAACCGTCATACTTCTGCACGATACCTTTGCTGATCCACAATCCAAGTCCTGTACCTTTAGTAGCTTTTGTGGTGAAAAAAGGCTCGAAAAGCTGCTTCGCGTGTTCCGGTTTGACGCCGGAGCCGGTATCGGACACGAATATTGATAATCGCTTGTTCTGTGTTTTTGGATTGAGCTCTTCCCGGACGCTGATCCGCAACCTTCCTCCGCGGGGCATTGCCTGAACGGCATTCCCGATCAGGTTCATGAATACCTGTCTCAATTCACCCGGAAATCCCTGAATGACCGCATCCGCCACATAACGCTTCTCCAATGTCACACCTTGCAGTTGTATGTTCCGCGCTTGCAGCTCGATGACATTGTCGAGCGCATCAGAAACCGAAACTGCTACAGGCTGCTGGGCTTCGCGATAGAAGTTCAGCGTGTGCTTCACGATGTGCGCGACGCGGAGCAGCTCATTTTCGGCCATCTTCGCATATTCCCGTGCTTGCGCGTCCAGGGAGGAATGGCCTCTCAGCAAATGAAAGATGTTGAGAATTGCCTCCAGCGGATTGTTGATCTCATGAGCGATAATGCCCGCGACCCGGCCCATAGCGGCCAGTTTCTCGGCGGTCCGCAATCCCTGCTCTGCCCGCAGGGTAGCGGTCATGTCGCGTCCTATCTCCAGAATCGCGGAAGGGTTGCCGGCTTCGTCCGTCTTAAGCGCTTTACGGAAGGCAACCGTGATTTCCTCACCGCCGCGAGTCACTTGTACAAGATTGCCCTCCCATCTTTGGGTTCCCTCGAGCGACGACATGATCTGGTTGAAAGGCACAGGAAACTTCGTCTTCAGGACTTCATGAAGGTTCTGGCCCTGAATCTCTTCCCGCTTCCAGCCATACAAGTTCTCCGCACCTGAATTCCAGAAACGGACAGCGCCATCCATATCACGTACCAGGATGGGGTCCGTTGCCAGATCAAGCAAATCAGCGCGCTCCCGAAGCTCCTCTGTGCGTTCCGCAACGCGCTGCTCCAGTTCCCGGTTCAGACGTTCCAACTCGCGCCGCTTGCGGTGCAATTCGGCAAATACGCTGACCTTCGCGCGAAGGACTTCGGGAATAACGGGCACAGAGATGTAATCGACCGCGCCGCGCTCGTATCCTTTAATCCGATCGGGATCGGAAAGGTGAATTGCGGAAATAAACAGAATGGGCGTTTTCTGGAACCGCGGGTGCTGACGCATCATGTCCGCCAGCTCAAAGCCGTCGATTCCCGGCATGCTGACGTCGGTCAGCACTACGGCGATATCATTCTTCAGCAGATGCTGGAGAGCTTCTGTCCCGGAAGCGGCTTTGATCAAGTTCTCGCCAAGCTCGGTCAAAATAGCTTCATAAGTCAGGAGCTTTGAAGGTTGATCGTCGACGAGAAGAATATTCACCTTCTGGCTGCTACTGGCCGGTTTGCGGCCCCGTTTTTCTCCTATGCGGGGATTACTGCCATTTGTTGACATAAAAGTATTCTGCTACCTGTGAAGCCACATGCGTAATGCCGCCAGTAATTGATCCGTATTGACAGGTTTCGCCAGATACTCAGAAGCTCCTGCCTCCAGACATTTTTCGCGGTCACCCTTCATTGCCTTTGCTGTAAGTGCAATAATGGGGAGCCTGCGGAAATCGGCGTTCTGCCGTATGACGCGCATCGTCTCATACCCATCCATTTCCGGCATCATGATGTCCATCAACACAATGCCCAGATCAGGCGTGGATTCAAGCATGCCAATGGCTTCGCGCCCGGTGCTCGCAGTAAGGACGTTCATGCCGCGTCTTTCCAGAACGCTGCTTAAAGCAAAGATATTTCGTACGTCATCATCCACGATGAGCACTTTCTTGCCAATAAGGGCATCGTCCGAGCGATGCAGGTGATCGAGCATTTTCTGCTTTTCTGCCGGCAAATCAGCGACCACGCGATGAAGGAACAATGCTGTCTCATCCAGCAATCGCTCTGGCGACTCAACATCCTTCAAAACCACGCTGCGGGCCAGCGTCCGAAGTTTCGCGTCTTCATCGGAACTCAACTCTTTCCCGGTAAAGACGACTACGGGCACGTCGCCTATGCTCGGCATATTGCGCAGCTGGTCAAGGACTTCGAAACCGGTCATGTCCGGAAGGCGCATATCAAGGACAACACAGTCAAATCGCTGCTGATTTAAAGCGTTCAATGCCTCCCTGCCGGTTGAAACGATTGAGACATCAATGTCGTCAAAACCAAGCAGCTCCCTGATGCTGAGTTGTTCGGCCGGATTGTCTTCCACCACCAGCAGCCGTTTGCAATGCGGCGAGGAAAACTCCTTGATTTTGTTCAGAGCCCCTTCAATGCCTTCCTTGCTCGTTGGCTTCGTTACGAACGAGAAAGCCCCGCGGGATAATCCATGGTGCCGGTCGTCATCAATAGTCAACATCTGCACGGGGATGTGTCTCATGCCTGGGTCCTGCTTCAAATGATTCAGCACAGTCCAACCCAGCATGTCGGGCAGAAATACATCGAGAGATACAGCGCTTGGGTGGAATTCGCGCGCCAGCGAAAGCGCCTCTGCTCCACGCGATGCGGCCAGGACCTTGAAGCCTTTGTCGCGGGCCAGGTCACGCACAACACGCGCATAGTGCGGGTCGTCTTCGACAATCAGCAAAGTGGGGTCGCCGGCTTCCAGAACGGCGCGGTCGTCCTCAATCTCCTGGGTGGCATGCTCCACCGCAGTTGCGCTCGCGAGCTGACGAACTGAGGTTGTTCGCGCGTTTTCTGCAACGGCCTCCTCAGTGCGGCCTGAGGTAACAGGTCCAGCATAAGCCTGTGGCAGATACAAAGTAAATGTGCTTCCCCTGCTGGGAGTGCTTTGCAACTGAATCTCGCCGCCAAGCAGGCTGGCCAACTCGCGGCTGATTGCAAGACCGAGACCGGTGCCGCCATATTTGCGGCTTGTGCCTGCGTCAGCCTGCTGGAAGGCCTCAAAGATGATCTTCTGTTTATCCAGAGGAATTCCGATTCCCGTATCGGCTACTTCAAACGCAACGACTGAGTTGGCGCTTCTCAGGATCGGATGATTGTTGCTCCATCCACTCTCAGAGCGAAAAACCGACAAACGCACGCCCCCGTGCTCGGTAAATTTAACGGCATTGGACAGTAGGTTCTTGAGCACCTGCTGCAAGCGCTTCGAGTCGGTGACGAAACTGCGGCCGATATGCTTGTCGGTGTACAGGTCGAATGAGAGTCGTCTCGTCTCCGCTTCATGCCGGAATGGACGTGCGACCATCTCAAGCAAGCTGCTAAAGAACACTTCCTCGGCCTCTACCGAAACGGTTCCGGATTCGATCTTCGAAAGATCGAGGATGTCGCTGATCAGGTTGAGCAGATCGGTGCCGGCACCATGGATGGTGCGCGCAAACTCGATTTGTTTTGCCGTAAGATTGCCCTCAGGGTTATCGCCGAGCTGCTGGCCGAGCACGAGAATGCTGTTCAAGGGAGTGCGCAGCTCGTGAGACATGTTGGCCAGGAATTCTGATTTGTACTTTGAAGTAAGCGCCAGTTCTTTGGCCTTCTCTTCCAGGTCTCTACGAGCCTGCTCTATTTCCTGGTTCTTGCGCTCAACTTCCACATTCTGTTCGGCAAGCTGCTGTGCTTTCTGGCCGAGCTGGTCATTTGTCTGTTGCAGTTCTTTCTGCTGCGACTGAAGCTCGGTAGCGAGTTGCTGCGACTGCTTCAGCAGCCCTTCCGTCTGCATGGTCGCCTCGATGCTGTTCAGGACGATTCCGATGCTGGCTGTGAGTTGCTCAAGGAAGGCAAGGTGAGAGGCGGTGAACGAACTCAATGTTGCCAGTTCGATGACCGCCTTTACGCGATCTTCAAACAACACTGGCAACACAATCACGTTTCGCGGAACTGACTCAAACAGGCCAGAACGGACCGGGGCAGTAGTTTGCGGCAAGTCCCCAATCAACATGCGGCGTTTTTCCTTCGCGCATTGGCCGATCAATCCTTCCCCTAGTGATATGCGCTCCAGATGGCCGTCTGGTGTGCTTGCATAGGCGGAGAGCAGGGTCAACACCCCATGCCTTTCTGAATCCATCTGGTAGATCACGCCTTGCTGCGCATTGACCAGCGGGGCC
The DNA here is from genome assembly GCF_035631355.1 of Alloacidobacterium sp. Classification (NCBI taxonomy): domain Bacteria; kingdom Pseudomonadati; phylum Acidobacteriota; class Terriglobia; order Terriglobales; family Acidobacteriaceae; genus Alloacidobacterium; species Alloacidobacterium sp. Next base: position 5,167 of record NZ_DASQIX010000056.1, on the reverse strand, counting down.
AGTTCGGAAAGAAGCATGCGCCCAACCGTTGCGAGATCGCGCTGGCCCTGCAGCATGCCGGTAAAACGGGCAAGATTGGTCTTGAGCCAATCCTGCTCCGTGTTCCGCTCTGTCGTGAGCCGCAGGTTGTTGATCATCGTGTTGATGTTGTCCTTCAACTCCGAGACTTCACCTCTTGCTTCCACCTGAATCGAACGGGTGAGATCGCCCTTTGTGACCGCGGTCGCAACTTCCGCAATGGCGCGCACCTGGTTTGTCAGGTTTTCCGCAAGCAGGTTCACATTATTGACGAGGTCTTTCCAGGTCCCGGCTGCGCCCGGCACATTTGCCTGGCCGCCAAGACGCCCTTCTACTCCGACTTCGCGGGCCACAGTCGTTACCTGGTCCGCGAAAGTGGCCAGCGTATCCGTCATGTTGTTGATGGTTTCCGCCAGGGCTGCCACTTCGCCCTTCGCGTTCACGGTGAGCTTCTGCGTGAGTACGCCGTTTGCCACTGCGGTAACCACCTTCACAATACCTCGCACCTGCTCCGTAAGATTCGAGGCCATGACGTTCACATTGTCGGTCAGGTCTTTCCAGATTCCGGCCACTCCCGGCACCTGCGCCTGGCCGCCCAGTTTGCCTTCGGTTCCTACTTCACGCCCGACGCGCGTCACTTCAGCGGCAAAGGCATTGAGCTGGTCCACCATGGTGTTGATGGTGTTCTTGAGTTCCAGAATTTCACCCTTCACGTCCACTGTGATCTTGCGGGACAGATCTCCACGCGCAACTGCCGTTGTTACCTCAGCGATATTTCGTACCTGAGCGGTAAGATTGCCGGCCATGGCATTCACTGAGTCGGTCAGGTCTTTCCACGTTCCTGCTACACCGGGCACGTTCGCCTGACCGCCCAGACGGCCTTCGGTGCCGACTTCGCGGGCCACGCGTGTCACTTCTACTGAGAACGCGTTGAGCTGGTCCACCATCGTGTTGATGGTTTCTTTCAGCAGCAGAATTTCGCCGCGGACATCTACCGTGATCTTTTTGGAAAGATCGCCGGTCGCAATCGCCGTCGCCACTTCAGCGATATTTCGCACCTGTCCCGTCAGGTTGCTCGCCATGAAATTGACGTTGTCGGTAAGGTCTTTCCATGTGCCTGCCACCCCCGGCACTTCAGCTTGTCCTCCCAGCTTGCCGTCTGTGCCTACCTCGCGTGCCACACGCGTCACTTCGCCTGCGAAAGCGTTCAGCTGGTCCACCATGGTGTTGATGGTGTTCTTGAGTTCTAGGATTTCGCCCTTTACGTCTACCGTGATCTTGCGCGACAAGTCTCCGCTGGCCACCGCTGTGGTCACTTCAGCAATGTTGCGGACCTGGGCAGTCAGATTGCCGGCCATGGAATTCACTGAGTCAGTCAGATCTTTCCACGTTCCGGCAACACCGGGCACGTTGGCTTGTCCACCCAGGCGACCCTCGCTGCCCACCTCGCGCGCCACGCGCGTCACTTCTACTGAGAAGGCGTTGAGCTGGTCCACCATGGTATTGATGGTTTCCTTCAACAGTAGAATTTCTCCGCGGACGTCTACGGTAATTTTCTTGGAAAGATCGCCGGTCGCAATCGCCGTCGCCACTTCAGCGATATTTCGCACCTGTCCCGTCAGGTTGCTTGCCATGGAATTCACCGAGTCGGTCAGATCTTTCCATGTTCCTGCGACGCCAGGCACCATGGCCTGCCCACCCAGGCGGCCTTCGCTGCCCACTTCGCGCGCCACGCGTGTCACTTCTGAAGCGAATGCGCGCAGCTGGTCCACCATCGTGTTCAGCGTATCTTTTAATTCCAGGATTTCGCCCTTCACATCTACCGTAATCTTGCGCGACAGGTCTCCGCGCGCCACCGCCGTTGCAACTTCAGCAATATTGCGTACTTGTGCGGTAAGATTTCCGGCCATGAAATTGACGTTGTCTGTCAGATCTTTCCAGGTGCCCGCAACCCCAGGTACCTCCGCCTGTCCGGCCAATTTGCCCTCGGTGCCGACTTCGCGGGCTACGCGTGTTACTTCGCTGGCGAATGCATTGAGCTGATCCACCATCGTGTTGATCGTATTTTTTAGTTCAAGGATTTCTCCCTTTACGTCCACCGCGATCTTGCGGGACAAATCTCCGCGCGCAACAGCCGTGGTCACCTCGGCAATGTTGCGCACCTGTGCGGTCAGGTTTCCGGCCATGAAATTTACTGAATCTGTCAGGTCTTTCCATGTGCCGGCCACTCCGGGAACGTTGGCTTGACCGCCAAGACGCCCCTCTGTACCCACCTCGCGCGCGACGCGCGTCACTTCGCCGGCGAAACGGTTGAGCTGGTCCACCATTGTGTTCAGCGTTTCTTTCAACTGAAGAATCTCGCCGCGAACATCCACGGTGATCTTGCGCGACAGGTCGCCGTTCGCAATTGCCGTCGCAACCTCGGCGATATTACGCACCTGGCCGGTAAGATTGCTGGCCATGAAGTTTACATTGTCAGTCAGGTCCTTCCATGTGCCGGCGACACCGGGTACGTCGGCCTGACCACCCAGCTTGCCTTCCGTACCCACTTCGCGCGCCACGCGCGTTACTTCGCCCGCGAAGGCGTTGAGTTGGTCCACCATCGTATTGATGGTTTCTTTAAGTTCCAGAATCTCGCCCTTCACGTCGACCGTGATCTTTCGCGAGAGGTCGCCGCGAGCCACAGCCGTTGTCACTCCGGCGATATTGCGCACCTGCGCAGTCAGGTTGCCCGCCATGGCATTGACGGAATCGGTAAGGTCCTTCCATGTGCCGGCCACGCCCGGGACCACGGCCTGACCGCCCAGTTTGCCGTCCGTGCCCACCTCACGCGCCACGCGTGTCACTTCTGAAGCAAAGGACCGCAACTGGTCCACCATGGTGTTGATTGCTTCTTTTAACTGGAGAATCTCTCCGCGGACATCAACCGTGATTTTCCGCGAGAGATCACCGCTCGCGACAGCAGTTGCCACCTCGGCAATGTTGCGCACCTGGCTGGTCAGATTGCTGGCCATCAGGTTTACCGAATCGGTAAGGTCTTTCCACGTTCCCGCAACTCCGGGCACAACAGCCTGGCCACCCAGCTTGCCGTCCGTGCCCACCTCGCGCGCCACGCGCGTCACTTCCGAAGTGAAGACACTCAGCTGCTGAATCATCGTATTCACGATGTTCGCCGACCGCAGGAACTCGCCTTCCAGGGGCCGGCCGTCTACATCGAGCCGCACCTTTTCATTGAGGCTGCCCTGCGCTACCGCCGCAATCGCGCGGGTGACTTCAGTGGTCGGGCGGAGAAGGTCATCAACCAGAGTGTTGATCGAGCTCTCCATGTCCCCCCACGCCCCCTTTGGTTCGCGAAATCGGGCGCGTTCGCGTATGCGGCCCTTCTTACCCACGGCCTGACCGACTCGGGCCAGTTCGAGGGCCATCTGTTCATTGGCTGCAACGATATTGTTGAAGGTATCGGCGATTTTCCCTGTTAACCCAATCCATGAACCCGGCAGCCGCACCGAGAAGTCGCCTTCTCGCATCCGCTGCAGGCTTGTCAGAATCAAATCCAGCTCTGCGGGAGTAGTTGCGGCACGCCCATTTTCGGATAAGGCGGAAATGCCTTTATCCTTAACAGGACCTGCAATTGCAGTTCCGGCCCTGCTCTTTTTCATCGATTGGATCTCCTGGGAACTCCTCTTAACGCCGCGAGACTTGATATTCTCCATAAGGCGATATAGTTCAATGGTACAAACGAAGAGCCGGCGCAACTTCGTGCTATGGGGATTGCTAGGTTGGAGGTTCTTTGGCCTCTCACAGACATCGCTATCGACAACGAGCGGAAACGATAATAACCGTATTGGATGCCAGAGTGCCAATGAGGGTTGGATTGAGCAAAAGCTTCCTCAGGGATAGCCCCTGGACTTCAGCCAATCGATGACCAAAACGATCGGCAACGGGAAGTTTGAACCGGAATAGATGTATTCGGTCATCCACCAATCTCGTAGGCGAGAAGAAATTATACTTCCGTGGCATGGAAGTGGCCTTTGGTTCAATCCGGACCAGGTCCAGCAAACATCCAAATCAGAATCTATGGTTTTTGCGGGGTCTTTTCAGCGAGGTCGCTGAAGTGCCAGGCTGCGACCTAAGGTTTGTTCCCAGCCTTTACGTGATCGTGTAAACCCGACCGGCAAGCGGTCGCCGTTTGGAATTACATTGGGAGCATCATGCTCAACCGGCGTAACTTTCTTAAGTCTGGCCTTACTGCAGGAGCAGCGGTCGTTCCTTTGACATCGGCGCTGACTGGTCTTTCTTCGACCAATCAGTCCGCCGTGGACACATATCTATCAGAAATAGAGGTTGTCTCGCTGCCGAACCGCCTGCCTCCAGTGGATCAGGCGGCTTTACCGTGGCAGCAAAGGGTTCGACGCGTGGGTCAGACCAACATGACAGAGTACGACCCGGCGGTGATGAACGTGGATGAGTGGGCCGATTACTGGCACTCTGCTCAGGCAGACATTGTTTTTGTCAGCGTCACCGGAATTCTTGCGTTTTATCCCTCCAAGGTAAGGTTTCATCGGCACGGAAAATTCCTGAATGGCCGCGATCTTTTCGGTGAATGCGTGACGGCGGCAAAGAAACGCGGCATGCGTGTGGTGGCGCGCATGAGTCCCGATCTCAATTGGGGAGATGCGCTCGAAGCTCATCCGGAGTGGGCCATGCGTCACCAGGATGGATCGGTACAGCACAGCGGCGAAGATCCACGTTTGTTTAAGACCTGTATGTTTACGACGTACATGGACGAGTACGTTCCCGCCATTATGCGCGAGGTGAATTCTCTCTACGACGTCGATTGTTTCTATACGAATGGCTGGCCGCCGCTGGGGAGCCTACCCGTCTGCTACTGCTCTATTTGCAGCAAGCTTCCGGCATCGGGAACGCCGGCCTACTGGCGTGTTTTTACTGATCGGGTCCTGGAGTTGTGGCGGAAATATGACGCGATTGCCAAAGAGAAGAAGCGCGTCAGCTTCTTCTTTGCCAATTCAGGCGGCAATGTACGCGGCGGACCGAATCTCGACCAACTCGGCAAAATTGCCGCGTGGTTCCAGGCAGACAACCAGGGCCGCACCTATGAGGATCCAGCGGTCTGGGGATGCAGTCTGCA
>NZ_DASQIX010000055.1:0-26008 GCF_035631355.1 Alloacidobacterium sp. | reverse complement strand
TGATGCGGATGTGGCGCGCGCCCTGCGGCAGCTTCCCGGTCAGATCGACCACGATGGTTCGTGGAAGCCCTGCGGGGAATCCCATGTCGTCGATGATGCGCTTCCAGCTTCCATTCGGCATTTGCGCTTCGACGAACGGCGAGATGGGCTGCAAGCCTGCCTGCCATGCGGCATACATGGAACTGGCGCTGAAGTACTCGATGAATCCGCGCATGAAGAGGCGCAGAGGATTCTGCGGCGACCAGTCACCAAGATCAAGCGTGAGCGTGTGCATGTTGGCATAGCCCGCATACTTGAGATTGGTGAAGTCGCGGACGTATTTGTGGTCACGCTTTGCCAGGAGGGGCAGAACGTCGCGGCCCTGGTTGTCCCATGCTCCGTTCAAAGTTCGCGTTTGCGGAGAAGCTACGACGGTCGCTCCGGAAGCAAAGGGCGGCTCGTTCAGGAAGCGCTCGTCCGGATAGACTTCAGTGTTTGCAGGATGATCGACGGCCACGAGCCGCAGCTGGTCGATGTAGTTGATTTCTTCCATCGGCTCGCCGAAGCGGAGGCTCATGTAGCCGTTGCGAGGTTTCAACTGAGAACCATCGACCTTGATCCATTCGTCCGGGTCGGCATTGTTTGTTGAAGTGGGAGAGACCCAGTGACCGACAACCGCTGCGCCGATCACATCGGAAACGAACTGGTATTTGCTGCCATCCCATGCGAACAGCACGGGGCATGAACTTCCGCGGCGGTCAAGTTCTTGCAACGCGGCAGGCTTGTTGGCGGCAACATCAAGCTCATCTTGTGGAACGCCTGTCGGCCACAAGAGGCGGACTACGTCTGCGCTATCGGACTGGCCAAGGCCCGCAAGAATCTCCGTTGAACCCTGACTTAAATATCCGCTGCCACCGGCCACTTCAAATTTCTGTACATGGCCGTTAGAGAAAACTTCAACCTTTGTGCCGATGGCCGATTTGTTGTCCGCGAGTCCGGTGAGATCGATCTTGAGGGCATGATTTTTGTTCCCGCCTTCGTTGCGCAGCACCAACGGCGGAGCGTTCAACTGCGTGACGATGAGATCGGCGGCGTCATCTCCGTCAATATCAGCAGCGATCACGGAACGAGGATTGACGATCTTCAGATTGTTCAGTCCGACCGCATTGCTGACATCTTCAAAGCCCTCAGGTCCGCGATTGCGCCACACGTGCAGTTCCGGGCCGTTTGCGGTTTCAACCACTGCAGCGAGATCGATCCAGCCGTCATTATCAATGTCGATGGCAGTCACTCCCCAGGCTGCTGTGATGCCGGTAGTGGGCAGCGGCACGCGCTCGAAGCGCTTGCCATCCACATTTTTCCACAGGCTGATTCCCGGCGCCCCAGCGTGGGTAACGGCAACGTCCATCCAGCCGTCTTTATTGAAGTCGAAGACATACACGCCCAGCGTCGGCGCTAGTCCTGTATCGGAATACAGCGGCACCTGCTTGAAGGCGCCTTCGCGCTGATTCTCGTAAATCGTTGGCGCGCTTCCCGCGCCGGTCACAACCAGGTCTATCGCACGGTCGTTGTTGATATCGGAAAGTGTGGCGCCTGTCGTGTTCGCCGTTCCGGCGAGTCCGGTTGGACCCGTCCATTCCGTAAATGTGGAATCGCCGTTGTTGCGCCATAAGACGCTTGGGCCTTTGCCGGATGCAAGCGGAGAGCCGGTCACGAAAAGATCGAGATCGCCGTCGTGGTCGAAATCGATGAATGTCAGTCCGGCCGGATGGTTTAACTGCTCGATTCCGACGGTCTTTGTCACATCGGCAAACTTGCCCTGCCCAAGATTATGAAACAATATGACGCGGTCGCTTAGGGCGACGGCCAGATCGGGCTTGCCGTCGTTGTCATAGTCGCCGACGGCGCAGGAAATTCCCTGCCCTGATACGGAAAGCCCGGTATGCTGCGCGGAGATCTCTTCAAGCGCACCACTCGGCAATGGTCGATAGATGCGAACGGCTGCATCGCCCGCACTCATGACAACGATGTCCTTTTCACCCTTGCCTTCTACGTCGAGAATGCACGCACCACCGCTAACCGCATCTTTTCCGGTAGTAGAACCGCCCGCAGCAGTTGTTGGCGTATTCTGAGCTACGAATTTCAAGGGGATCATTGGTCCGGCTGGCTGTAGCGGAGCGAGCATGTCTTCAACTGTGGCGTTGTGGCCTTGTTCGCCATAGGTCACAGTCAGAGGCGTGCCGATTTTTGTCTGCGTAATTTTCTGGAAGCGCTTCAGATGTTCCCGTGCTTCGGCTGTTTTCCCAGAGCGCTGCAGCGCGCTCGCCAGCCCAAACTCGGCGGAGGCGTGCAGTGGATTTCGCTGCAAGGCAGCCTCGAATTGCTTGATCGCGTTGTCATAATTCTTCAGATTGAGGTATAGAGAGCCGAGATAGTAGTAGCTGTCTGCGTCATTCGGATCGATTTTGATAGCGCGCTGGAAATCGTCGATCGCGAGCGAAGGATTGTCGCCGGTGAAATGCGTCAGGCCCAGGCTGTACCAGACGCGCACATTGTTCGGATCCATGGAGGCGGCTTGCTTCAAGGCCGCTTCGGCTTCGGTCAGCTTGCGGAGATAGAGTTGCGCGATGCCTTCATTCAGAACCGGCACGGCCGATGACGGGTCCATCTTGCGCGCTTCCTGAAACTTCGCCAGCGCTTTTTCGAGCAACTGCTGGTTCATCAGCGCGACACCTGCATTGTTTACGCGCGCTGCAGAGATGGAGTCGTTTGACGTGTTCGGCGGTAAAGCACCGGCTTTCAAACAGAGAAGAAGAACAGCCATCAGGCAGGTGAGCATGAATGGGGCACGGGAAGCGCACTTTAGGGCTGATATGTTTTGAACAACGCGGATTCGCATGGACGCAACTGATTATAGAGGACGCTGCGCGACTCTCGACGGCTGAATATGAGGCGCTGACGCAACTTCCGGTCTGCGCGAAAGAGCGTACACTGGTTGCAATTCAGTCCATTTAGAGGAACGCGTGCTGCAGCAATACGTCGAACGAGTTGTTGATCTCAGAGAGCCGGAAGCCAACCAGATTTACAATCTTACTTTGGAAGAGGCGGAGCGACTGCTGCTGGAACAGCCTGCGGATGCGATCCGCAGCATCGAAGGGTCGTTTGCACTGCTCGCGCGCGCGGGCAAGACAGTAAAGATGGCGCGGTCGCTCGACCGGCCCATGCGCTACTTTCTCGCCAAGCGGCGGGAAGGCCCGGTCCTGATTGTGGCCGCGCGCATCGATACGATTTACAACTGGCTGAGGAGCGAAGGACTGGACGGGCAATTTCATCCCAGCTATACGCGCATGGTTCCCGCGCATCACGTCGTTGAAATTCAACTGGTCGGCTGCCCCGATCCTGATCCGGTTTATACGCGCTTCTTTACGCCTGAACTTGGTACTCTGCCGCCGGATCTGGACAAGCTTGGAGAAGCATACATCGCGGCGCTTGCCGAAGAAATTTCGCAATGGCTCGAACGCGTCCCCGTGAATGAGCCGCTTGGCGTGTGCTTTTCTGGCGGCATCGATAGCGGAAGCGTATTTCTTACGGCTTATCAGGTCATGCGGAAGCGCGGCATGAACCTGGGCCGTCTGAAAGCATTTGTTCTGAATCTCGGCAACGGCCCTGATGTGCAGCAGGCGCGCGCCTTTCTGAATACGCTCGATCTTGGGTTGTTTCTTGAAACCATCGAAACGGATGGTTCCGCGCTCGACGCACAGGAGACGATCCGCATTGTGGAAGACTACAAGCCGCTCGACATCGAGTCGGCAACAATGGCGATAGCGCTCTGCCGCGGCATTCGCAGGCGCTATCCTGACTGGCGCTATCTGCTGGACGGCGACGGAGGTGACGAGAACCTGAAGGATTATCCCATTGAAGAAAACCCTGAACTGACCATTCGCAGCGTGGTGCATAACCGAATGCTGTATCAGGAAGGCTGGGGAGTGGGGAAAATCAAGCATTCGCTGACCTACAGCGGCGGCCTGAGCCGGTCCTACACGCGCACCTATGCTCCCGCTCACCACTTTGGATTTTTGGGATTCAGTCCCTATACGCGGACAAGTGTTGTCGCTGTTGCGGAAGCGATTCCCTTCATCGAGCTGACAGGCTACAGTGTCCAGCGGCTCTATGAACTAAAGGGCGAAATCGTTTCGCGCGGAATCGAAAAGCTGACAGGTATGAAGATGCCTGTCTTCCATAAGCGCCGCTTCCAGCATGGAGCTTTGCCTGAAGATGCGCTGCGCCGGAAGATGCCCTTCCGCGAGGCGGAATATCGCAGGCAGTTCCTCTCGCTCTATCAGTAAAGATGCCTTCGACATTACTCTATCCAACGCAAGCTGCGGAACGCGATAAGTGGATCTTGTCACAGCGCCCTGAGCGCAATGTGGTCGACCCGCGGCGTCCCTATGCCTTTTTTGTCGAGGAAGAACTCTCGGCTGCGGGAGAAGTCGTGTCTGTGGCCACGGTATTCCTGACCAACCGCGAGTGCGCGTGGCGCTGCCTGATGTGCGACCTGTGGCGCAACACGTTGACAGAAACTGTACCTGCCGGCGCCATTCCAGAACAAATTGATTACGCATTATCGCGGCTTCCGCCTGCGCGGCAAATCAAGCTCTACAACAGCGGCAGTTTTTTTGATCCGAAAGCTATTCCGGCAGAAGATTATCCTGCGATTGCAGCCCGCGTATGCTCGTTTGAGCGGACCATTGTTGAGTGCCATCCTGCGCTGGTTGGCGATGTGTGCCTGAAATTTCGAGATATGCTCTCGAACCAACTGGAAGTTGCGATGGGACTCGAAATAGCGCATCCGGAAATTCTGGAGCGTTTGAATAAACGGATGACGCTCGACCAGTTTTCCTCGGCGGCTAATTTTCTGCTAGCCAATGGGATCGACCTGCGGGTGTTCATCCTTGTTCAACCTCCGTTCATTGCGCCTTCAGAATCGCTTTATTGGGCGCAGCGCTCGCTTGATTTTGCGTTCGATTGCAGGGCAACTGCGGCAACGCTGATTCCGACGCGCGGCGGCAATGGTGCGATGGAAGCATCGTCGCTGTCAGGAGAGTTCGTACCGCCTCGGCTCGAAGTTATTGGAGCAGCGGCGGAGTACGGTGTTGGATTGAATAGAGGCCGGGTCTTCGTCGATCTCTGGGATGTGCCTGTCAGTCCAGGCGATTGTGCGGAATGCCGCGATCAGCGTGTCGCGCGGTTGCGTGGAATGAATTTGACGCAGAGTATTCCGCCTCGCGTTGTGTGCGAGCATTGCGAAGGCTGCATTGAGTCCTAAATACGATATCGCCATTGTTGGATCGGGTTTCGCGGGATCCCTCATGGCCATGATTGTTCGGCGATTAGGGCACTCAGTCATCCTGCTGGAACGCAGCAGGCATCCACGTTTCATGATTGGCGAGTCGTCCACGCCGTTGTCAAACCTTCTGCTCGAGGATTTAGCCACTCGCTATGATCTGCCGGCTGTAAGGCTATTGGCGAAGTGGGGGAGTTGGCAGAGGAACCATCCGGAAATTGCCTGCGGACTGAAGCGGGGCTTTACCTTCTATCACCACAAGCTGGGGCAGCAAGATGCACCTGATCCTGGGCGAAAGAACCAGCTTCTTGTAGCGGCAAGTCCTCATGACAGAATCTCCGATACGCATTGGTTTCGCGCTGACTTCGATGCGTATCTGGTTCAGCAGGCTCAGTGTCTCGGCGTCGAATACATTGACGAAGTCAAGCTGGATCATGTGACGGAAAGTGCGGATGGGGTCATCCTGGTAGGAACGCAGGACCGCCAGCCTGTTTCCATCCGCGCTGGATTCGTTATTGACGCGACCGGGCCCCGCGGATTTCTTCATCGCGCGCTGCATCTGGCGGAAGAGGAATTTCCAAATTACCCAGCCACGCAGGCGCTCTATAGCCATTTCTCAGGAGTGAGGCGGCTGGATGAAATTGAACCACCGCAGGAATTTCCTCCATATCCGGTCGATGATGCTGCCGTCCATCATGTTTTTGATGGTGGCTGGATATGGGTGCTGCGCTTCAACAACGGCATCACCAGCGCAGGAGTCGCGGCCACGGACACGCTTGCTGCTGAGTTGCACTTTTCAGATGGAGCAGATGCCTGGGAGCGGTTGCTTGGGCTACTGCCTACGCTTGGAGAGCAATTTGCCGGGGTGAGAACTAAGAGGCCGTTTACCCATGTGCCGCGGCTGTCATTTCTGAGCGGCGTGATTTGTGGAGATCGATGGGCGCTGCTTCCCTCGGCAGCCGGGTTTATAGACCCTCTGCTCTCGACCGGATTTCCACTCACGCTCCTGGGCGTCAGCAGACTCGCCAATATTCTTGAGAATGACTGGCATTCGCCGAACTTCGATGCGGGTTTGCAAGAGTACGCCAAGCAAACCCGGAATGAGTTGCACGCTACATCCCGTCTGATTGCCGGCCTCTATGCAAACATGAACAACTTTCCCGTCTTTTCTGCTCTGTCACTGCTTTACTTTGCCGCGGCCAGTTTTTCTGAGACCGCGCGGCGATTGAAGAAGCCGCATCTCGCGCCGTCGTTTCTGCTGCACGACCATCCTGTCTTCGGGCCTGCATGTCGAAAGCTGCTGGAACGCTCGCACTATTTAAAGACAGAGCAGGACGCTGCAAGCCTGATTGCGGATGTTCGTCACTTTATAGAACCGCTGGATGTGGCTGGGCTTTGCCGAACGGACCGGCGCAATTGGTATCCAGTCGATGCGAAAGACCTGTTCGCGTCGGCAGCAAAGCTCGGAGTGGGCAGGGAGGAGATGGCGCTGATGCTTGAGAGTTGCGGCTTTTATGCACGAGTGCAGTGAATAAGAAGTTCGTTATAAATTCTTAAGCATGTGCGATCTTGCCAACTCAAAGAAGAAGCAGATCCTTCCGCTTCACTTCGTTCAGCGTCAGGATGACAACATTCCTATTACGCTGGGTCTAATGACCAAATACAATCGGCTGCGCTGAAACCATTCCTTTGCCTTCTTCTAGCGTGATGAACTGGTTCGGCTTGATATTGGCGATGGACTCTTTTTTCCCGCTCGGCCAGACAATTTCCAGGCTTACCGTTTTATCTCCGTCAGGCTTTCCTAGACCGAAGGTCAACGGCAATTCACTTTGCGATAGATAGCTTGACCCATCCTTGACCATGCCGAAGAGTCGCAGGCCCTTGCTCGTTCTCACGGTAACTTTCGCGCCGATGCCGTCGCGGTTTGATTTCGCGCCGATCGCTTTTACTTTCAGGAGGTCGTTCTGGTTTCCGTTGTCATTGCGCAGGAGCTTGGCAGGCCCGTTGTTGGTGGATATGACCAGATCGAGGTCGCCGTCGTTGTCGTAATCGAGATATGCTGCGCCGCGGCCTACGATGGGCTGACGCAACGCTGTTCCGACTTTGTCTGTTACGTCTTCAAACTTTCTGTTGCCCTTGTTGTGGAAGAGCAACGGAGGTTCCGCATAGTGAAGCGTTGGCGTCACCACGCTCACATCGTCGGCGACGTGGCCGTTTGCGGCGAAGATGTCCGGCAATCCATCGAGATCATAGTCGAGGAAGAACGTGCTGAAGGTTAGCGAACTGAGAGAGGCCGGACCGATGCCGTCCGTCATGGCATTGTCTGTAAACAGGCCGGAGCCGTCATTCTTGTAGAGCGCCATGCCCTCATTGGCGAAGTTGCCGATAACCAGGCCCTGATGGCCAGACAGGTCGTAGTCGGCGGCGTCAGCGCCCATGCCGGCGCGCGCCTTGCCTGCATCGCTGAAGGCGACGCCGGTCGAGAATGCTTCGTCAGTGAACGTGCCGTTGTGGTTGTTGTGATAGAGCTTGTTCGGCTGCGTATCGTTGGCAACAAACAGATCGAGCCAGCCGTCGTTGTCGTAGTCAAGTAGGGCCACTCCCAGCGACTTGCTGGTTGGATCGTAGAGGCCGGCCTTTTTGGTCACATCTTCAAACTTGCCATTGCCGAGATTGTGATAGAGGGTCGCGCTCTGGCCCTTGTACAATTCCGGCGTGCAGTAGGATTTGTGTTTCCCGTCCAGCGTGCAGTATTGGTCGGTCGCAGGCGACCATTCGACGTAATGCCCTACATACAGATCCAGCTTGCCGTCGTTGTCGTAGTCGAACCAGACCGCGCCGGTTGAAAAGCCGCGGTCGCCTACGCCTGCTTTGGCCGTCACATCAGCGAACTTGCCGTTGCCGAGGTTGCGGAAAAGATGATTACCATCGAGCGCGGTGATGTAGATGTCGTCAAAGCCGTCGTTGTCGTAGTCAGCAGCGGCGCAGCCCAGTCCGTACATCTCGATTTCGAGACCGGCCCGGCGGGTCACGTCGGTAAATGTGCCGTCTTTGTTGTTGTGGTACAGGGCAAGATATGACTTGCTCGTCTCATGTTCGGTCCAGTCTTTGGAATTGACGAAGAGAATGTCCTGCCAGCCATCGTTGTCGTAGTCGAGCACGCATACGCCGCTGCCCATCGTCTCCGGCAGATATTTCTTGCCGAATGCTCCACTGTTGTGCCGGAAGTGAATGCCCGCCTGAGTTGTCACATCGGTGAATCGAATGGGGCCTGACGGGCGCAAGGGTGTGGCTTCTTCCGGATTTGCATTCGCTTCAGGATTTGCGGTGGAGACAGGCTGGTCAGCAGGAGCGGGCTTCTCTGGCGGTGGCGTGGCTGATGGTGTCCGCTTACAGCCTGGAATGAGGAGCAATGCAATAAATGCTAAGAAGCAGGCAGTCCGCAAGCGCACCAACATGAATGAGAATTCCTTTTCTAATTTGTGCCCGATCTACGCTGGTGCCGGCGTGGCGACAGTCGCGCGCCGCGAGTTGAGCCACATCTCAATAAGCATTGCGATTGGCCCGACGACGAAGAGCGCATACAGTGGCGCATAGATACTCTGATCGAGTCGCATGAAGAATTCAACCAGCGCCACGCAGAATGCCACGATGCTTTGCCCCAGCTTTGAGCGGACCGTTGTCTTTGGATCGGTAATCATGAAGAAGATAAAGAGCTGGTACTCAGGGCCAGTGGCTGGTGATATTTCAGACTGCCACGGATCTCCAGTGATCCATGCGCGGATGAGCGCCAGCACAACGAATGAGACGACATAGACGGCACAGATGTGAAAGCGGCGCAATCGCCAGATGATGACAGATCCCAATGCCCAGATCACCAGCATCGCCCAGAGATTATTGCCCCACTGAATGCTCAATCCGGCGACTGCTTCTGACGCGAGAAAGAGCATCACGCAGATGCCAAAGTTCGACGGGTTCCAGATATGCCGGCCTTTGACGCGCAGAACATATTTTGAAGTGATGGCGAGCAGGCTGCACAGCGCGTACGGCCAGAATGCAGGCGAGCGGAGCAGGATGCCGACGCTGATGCCGGTAATGTAGGCGCTGGCCAGATGCGGCCACTTGTGGAAGAAGATACGTCCCAGAATAAGCTCCGCAACCATGGCCGTGCCGATGGCGAGCAGTGTCTTCGTGTAGCTTTCCAGAATGCCGAATGAGAGATGTCCGGCGAGCAGAATGAGCGTGATGAAAACCGGAGGAACGAAGCGGTTGTCCAGACTCAACCACCGCTTCCAGCGGTCCGTTTTGCCTGCGGGTGGCGCGGTCGTGGTGATGGCTGGCTGGCTCATGCTGGTTCCTCAATCTTATAGATTTTGTCGGGCGTAAGACCATTCAGCATTTGCACCTTGCCCGAAGGCCAGCGAATCACCACTTTCTCAATCTGCGGATTCTTGCCCAGCCCGAAATGGATACGGCGATCGTTCTCCGCGGCGAAACCACAGCCGCCGGATACTTCCTGGATCTGCTCCTGCCCGTTCCAGTAGAGCGCTACCTGTGCGCCGATGGCGCTGCGATTGCTCTTTGTTCCCTCCAGCGCGAACTCAATCCACTTGTTGTCTGGCGTCACGATGTTTTTGTAGACCAGCAACGGTCCGCGCTGGTGCGCAACCACTACATCGAGTGCGCCATTGTTCCACAGATCGACGAGTGCGACTGCGCGTCCATCGTGCGTGTCCGTGACTCCCACCGCCTGGGCCACGTCCACGAACTTCCCTGCGCCATCGTTGATCCACACATGCTTCTGCTGATAGCCCGACAGGCTACGCCCATCCATCGCGGGCCAGTCTTTGGCGTCTCCAATAATTGAGGCGTTGCCGCCCGCGATCTTAGAAAAGTCATACCAGTAATTCCGCTTGCGGTCGAGCGAGACATAGCCGTTTGTCAAAAAGAGATCGATGTTGCCGTCATTATTCAGATCTCCAAACTGCGCGCCGAAGCTCCAGCCGCCAAGCTCAACACCCATGTCGCGCGCCAGGTTTTCGAACTTGAGGTCATTGCCGGATGTGCCTTCTTTCGGCACCCACAGATTGTTTCCCTGGATCAACACGCCGTCTTCTGAAATGTTCGAGACATAAACAGAGTAGCGGCCTTGGTTGAAAATGTCGCCAAAGGCAACATTCATGCCGCTCTTGGGTGCGAAGCCCACACCGGTCTGCTCGCCTGCTTCGTGGAAACGCTTGCCGTCGTTCAGGTACAGTTCGGATACGCCATAGTCGTTGGCTATGAAGAGATCGGGATGCCCGGTACCGCGCAGATCAGCCGCACCTGCAGCCAGTGCCCATCGTCGGCTTACAATGCCAACCTTCGCACTGACTTCTTCAAACTTACCGTTGCCCAGATTGTGAAAGAGATATTTCCGTCCGCCGTTTTTAGCGTATTCAAAGCTGTCCGGCATCATCTCGGTTGACTTGAGGTGCCACAAGTCAACGTTTTCCGGGTAGTAGCCGCCGACGAAGAGATCGAGCAACCCATCGCCATCGTAATCAAACCAGACGGCGGTGTTGGCATTGATCCATGGCGGCAATTCCGCCTGCTCACTTACACGGGTAAAACCGTGGCCATGTTCATTGTGAAACAGCTCAGGACGCCCCCACTTGATCAGGAACAGATCTTCATAGCCATCGTTGTCGTAGTCGCCCCACACAGCGCCCATAGAAACGCCTGTGCCCGGCTGGTTCACGTCGGCAATGCCCATTTCCTCGCCAACATCTTTGAAGGTGCCGTCGTGCATGTTGCGATAAAGATGGTTCTTGCTGCCCTCTTTGCTGTTGGTCACATAGATGTCTGGCCAGCCATCGCGATCAAAATCAACGATGGAAACCGAAGCGCCCATGGACGCCACTTCCGGCATGATGTGCGCCAGTTTGGGGTCGAGTGTCGGTCCCTGATGGACAAAATCAATGCCTGCCGCGTGAGAGACTTCTTTGAGATAAAAGCCGTGGCGGGCGAGCGCGGCGCTCTCATCGAGCGTCGTTGCTGATGCCTTACGCGCAGATGAGATGCGCTTGATCACGATGGGAGTCAGCAACAGGCAGCCGAAAAAAATTGCAATCAGTATTCGTGCGATGGGTACGCGCTTCATTTTGCTGCGCTGCTCCTCAATGCGTTGTCAAACATGTCCGGCGTAACGTAGCGCGTTTGATACGTCTGCCAATCGTTGGTGTGGTGTTGATATACCCAGTCGTCTTCCAGCTTGCCCGGTGTCGTGTCGTACTCGGTCCGAGCGTGGTAGGGATAGGGCAATACAGTTTTGGAATCCGTTGAGTTGTAGTCGCCGTCCTTGATCCAGCCATCGCCTGCGATCACATAGTCGCGCACCCATCCCGCGGGCGGTGCCGGAGGGGCGGCAAAGCGCAGCGCCAGCTCGTCGCCTGCGTTCATGATGACGTAGCGGTCGTCGATGCCTGCCAGCAGCGGACGGACATCGCCATAGCGCGTGTAGTAACCGGCAAGGTCGCGCCAGATTTGTGCCGTTGCCATTAGATGGTTATAGTCCGGAATCTCAGGCGATGAGGCGTTGGCCTGATGAATGACCGAGTACCCGCGGTAGTGCAGATCAGCGGTAGCCGGGGCCAGCCGCGTGATTCTCAGTTGCGCATCCGGAAGGCCCTTCGCCCACTGAATTGCGTCCCAGTAGATTTCGAGATTCGTGCGCAGGCGCACTTTGCGCGGTGTTCCGGGAACGAAGACATTCGTCAGATCGATAAGACATACTTTATTGCGTCCGGCGGGGAAGCCGAGATTTGGCTTCGCCACTTTCCAGCCGCCGTGTCCATCGGGAATCTCAAGACTCAGCGGACGTGGGGCTTCATGATGCCCCTGGCTCATTGCAATGTTGATCGATGAATCGGATGGATGCAGCCAGCCGCGCGCAACCAGCCACAGCGGCCCTGTCGTCGGCGCATCTTTGCCCAAGTCAATCTCGACATAGTGATCGCGCGTTATTCCCTGATACTGCCCACGGCCGAATGTGTCGAGATACTTTCCGTCGAGTGCACTCAGAATGTCTGTCACGTCCTGTCCGTTGTCATCGACTGCGCGCGCGATGGCCTGCGGCTCTGCGACAGCCGTCACAGCGAGCTTCACCGGAGGCACGGCATAGCGCTCATCAGTGAATATCTCTGTGCCTGCGGGATGATCGACCGTCATCAGCGAGAGGTAGTCGTAGTAGTAGGTCTCCCACAACTCGCCTGTGATGCGCAGGTCGTAATAGCCATCGCGTGGCACAAGCTGATTGCGTCCAATTTTGTACCACTCCTGCGTGGCTTCAATCCGCGCAGGGCCAAGTGCGTTAATACGCAGACCAATGGCCGATCCCCACGGCACAGTGTCCTTCACAAACTCCATCTGCTTGCCGTTATAGGCGAACAGGAATGGGCACGATCCTTTCAGCCGCTGCTCGGTCACAATCTGCTGGTCAGCTTTGAGGGCAAATTCCGCACGCACCGAGCCGTTGGGCCAGACGATGCGCGCCACATCCACTTCCGTCTGATTACCGAGACCGAAATGCAACTCTGGACTGCTGATCGGCTGTTTCTGCACGAGCAGCCCGGAACGAATCTCGATATCACCACCGATGCCGTATGAGTTGATGCGCTGGTCGCCGGTAGCCTGCCGTGCGCGGGGACGGATGGTCTGCCAGTGATAAGTTTTCGTTCCGTGATTTATGCCTTCCTGCGCTGCGCTATCGGCAGAAATCTCCAGCAGATCGAGCCGCCCATTGCCCTGTAGATCAGCCGCACCAAAAATCTTGGCTGTAGCTGCAGGCTTGTTCATCTGCACAAATTTTCCTTGCTCGTCCTGAAGCCAGATAAGAGCGCTCTGCGCCGAATCAACTGAAGAAAGCAGCAGATCGAAAGCGCCGTTATTGTCCAGGTCGCCGGCATGCAGACGGACTTCATGCGCCAGATAGTTCGCGGCATCCGGCACATTCGCAATGACGGCCTGTGTCCAGCTTTTGCCGTCTTCTGATTCAGAGAGCGAAACAATCGCGCCGTCTCCGCGAACGGCAAGCAATGCGAGCACGCCATTGCGATTCACATCGGCGACGGCAATCGCCTTGACGGTGGAGAAACCAGACACGTCCTGCTCGTGGAACCTGCCTGAACGGTCGTTGATGAAAACATGCAGCTGACCCGAGCCGTCGATCAATGCTGCGTCGGGATTGCCGTCACCATTCAGATCAGCCCACACAAACTGCCGTATGCCGGAAATGCCGGCGAAAGGATGAATCGGCTGGAATGTGCCGTCACCGTTGTTTCGTAAAGCTGTGGGTAAGCCATCTTTTTCGCCGAGGACGATGTCGAGATCGCCGTCAGCTTCAATGTCCACCGCCCATGCTCCTGTGTAGGAACCATCAATAATCGGACGAGACAACTTCGTCTGCGCGGTTATATCAGTGAAAGCTTCAGGATTGTCCTGACGCATGAAGCGCAGGCCGCCAGCGCCTGCCAGCACCATATCGGTCTTGAAGTCGTAGTTGAAATCGACTGGGAGAATTCCTTCAGGCGTCGGCGTCACATTCGCCGGACCACCCGGAAACGAAAAAGTCGCACCTGTTGAAAGACGCACATCGTGCGCGTTCGCAACTGCTACTGTCGGCGCCCCGGAACCATTCAGTGAAATGGCTTCGATCCAGTCCCACTTCTCTGCCGGCAGATTCGCTACCGGCTGTGCCGCGAATGTCATGGCCTCGTCAGCGGAAGCAGGCTTGAAATCAGGAGAGGCCAGCCGCAAAAAATGCGTAAACGGAATTGCCTCTTCGCCCGGCTGTGGCTTGATCTCCGACAGGCTGGCGCGAAATTCCGGGACCTGCATCAGCACGTTTCGCAGAAATATAGACCGCGTGGCTGCCGTCTTTGGCTCAGGTCCTCCGGCGGCCGCCTGCAAGGCTGTCAACTGTTGTTTCACGTCTGCCGGCCACGCGCCTGATTGCGCCGCGATCTTCTCTACAGTAGCGTGCAGTGTCGCCGCATCTCCGCGTTTCGCCGAAATACGGCTTAGTTCGAGCAGCGCGGCAAGATTATTTGGCTGGATAGTGAGAATCTGCTGCATCAGCTTCTCGAAATCGGTGTCGCTGTTTTCATCACCCTGACGCTCGACTTCCGATGCAAGCTGATAGACAGCACGCAGATTCGCAGGGTTCAGTTTGATCGCTTGTCGCAGATCAGCAATCGCCTTGACGGAGTTACCACGGTCGCCCTCCAGCAAGCCAAGCAGATAGTAGATGCGGTCATTCTTCGGAGCAAGCTCGCGCGCCTTGTCCAGCCGCTGCGCCGCCGTATCAAAACTGCGCTGGCGGAGGGCCAGAATGCCCCAGTTGGCCCACGATGCAGGCTCTCCCGGAACCATCTGCGATGCCTTTCCCAGATACCTGTCGGCGCGAACATCGTCGCCGACCTGCAGCGCAGCCAGGCCCACATAAAACGTGGAGATGAAATCGGAATAAGCCTTTGCAGATGGGTCGGGCAGACTGGAGCGGCATCCTGCTGAAAGACACCCCAGGACAGCCAGAGTACAGGCAAATGACTTTCCCCACCGTCTGCTGGATCTTAAATTTTTTTCGCGCTGTGCCCGGCCGCTTGGTTTCCTGGTTCTCATGCAATCTTTTATTGTGGAGGCTTTATTGAACATATCGCAACGGAGTCCAGGACAGAAGGCGGTAGCCGACACCCGTCATTCCTCAGAAAAACTCGCGCGTGCACCAGAGAAGGCAATACCAATCTAGTCAAACCGGCATTAAACTGTCTTCGATGGATTGTCTGGTATTTCCATCCATCTAAAGGTTGAGAGGCCCTCAGTTGCGAATACTGGCGAATACATCGCCAGTTAGAAACAAAACTCAATCGCGGGTTGGTTGACCGCCTGGGTGGTTTCCGTGAATTCTTGCAGAACTTATGCTTAGGAAACTTATTCAGCTTTGCCTTATGGCAATCGCACTACCCTTGTGCGCTCAAGACAACTTCTTTGAGAAGTGGGAGGCGCGCGCTTCGAAGACGCAGTCTCAACAGCCTTCGTGGTCGGTTCCGCTGGTCGCGCCGTATCCGATGCTGGTCCAGGTGTTCCGCGCGGACTTCGTTCGCCAGATCACACCTTCACGCACTGCGACATGGAATTACGGCTTCAGCCGTGGGCTCAATCTCATTCCCGGCTTCAACAGCGAATTCGATTTCTACTATCCGCCGTATATCCAGCACAATTCACCTACAGCCAAAGACGGCTTTGGCGACGTCGGCTTCCTCTACAAGTACCGCATTCTCTCGGCGAACGAGAAGCGCGGAAACTACATGTTGAGCGCACAAGTGAACGCGACCATTCCGACAGGCAGCTACAGCAACGGCAGCACTGACGCATCAGTCAATCCCGCCCTTCTCGCCGGCAAAGGTTTCGGCAGGTTTGATGTCATTTCCACGCTGGGTGGAACATTACCCACCGAAAACACCGCCACGCTGGGCCGTTCCATCGCCTGGAATACCATTGGTCAGTATCATCTGGGGAAGTATTTATGGCCGGAAGTTGAGTCGAATGCGACCTGGTTTTATGGCGGGAAGAACGATGGGAAAATGCAGAACTTTCTGACACCCGGTCTGACAACCAGCAGATTCAAATTCCATCCGGGTGATGCTAAAAGTCGTACTGGCATTGCCGTCGGAGCGGGAATGCAGATTGCCTCGTCTCACTTTCACACGTTTAACCATGGGTTGGTCTTCTCCGCCCGGTTTATCTTCTGACGCATTTTTGCGCCGCAGGACGCCTTTAGGTTTGGTTTTCAACTCAATCTTTTGGCCGAGGCGCAATACCGGAATGCGCAGCTAAGATCATCAAGATTAAAAATCGACACTTCAGTGTTGCACCTATCGTCGTGTTTCTCAGGCTGGGAATGTCATGAGCTCAACAAAAGAGCGAGCCGCAAGAAAACATATTACGAATGCCGGAACCGCTTTGCGTCCGCTCGTCTTTATCTTCGCGCTGTTGGTTCTCTGGGAGTTTGCGGCGCGGCATCAGCCTGCACACCTGCTTCCCGGCCCATGGGAAACTGCCGGGGGAATCGCAGATCTGGTGCGCCATAATCTGCTGTTGAAGTATATAGTCGCTTCGCTCTTTCGCGTGACGTGGGGTTTTGTGCTGGCGGCGGTTCTGGCGATTCCTTTGGGGTTAGCCATCGGCTGGTATCGCCGCGCGGAGATGGCGTTTAACCCAATCATTCAGATTCTTCGCCCCATTTCACCGCTCGCCTGGATTCCGATTGCCATTCTCTGGTTCGGCGTGGGCGATCTCGCCGCGATTTTCCTCATTTTCATTGGATCGTTTCTGCCGTTGCTGGTAACGGCTGCCAACGCGGCCCGGAATGTCCCTGACGTGCATGTGAACACGGGCCGCAATTTCGGTCTGGGCCCGGCGCGCCTTTTGTATCAGGTGCTCTATCCAGCAGTGATTCCTCAGTTGATTGTCGGCTTGCGGATCACCCTCGGCGTCGCCTGGCTTGTAGTAGTTGCCGCTGAGATGATCGCGGTAAATTCCGGCCTCGGTTTCCTGATCATCGACGCGCGTAACGCCGGCAATCGCTATGACCTTGTGGTTGCGGGCATGGTGATTATCGGAGTGATTGGTTTTCTGCTCGACGTGGGAATGCGCTCTCTCGAAAGAGTGAAGTCGTTCCGCTGGGGCTATTCGGAGGATTAACGGTGCTGGTCAAGGAAAGTATTGCGATTCCCGCGCTCAAAACAAAGCTCGCCGTCGAAAATGTCAGCGTGACATTCAAGCGGGACGGCAAGAACATGCCCGTGCTGGAAAACATCAACCTTGAAGTCAGAGACGGAGAATTTATCTGCCTGCTTGGACCATCAGGATGCGGAAAAACAACACTGCTGAACGCGATGGCTGGATTTCTTTCTCCTACCAGCGGCGAAATACAAGTTGATGGCGAAGCAGTGCGCGGGCCCGATTCGCGTCGCATTTTTGTCTTCCAGGAACGAGGAGTCTTTCCCTGGCTTACAGTTGAGGGCAACATCGGCTTCGGCCTTTTCAAATTGCCTCGTGTCGAACGAGAGCGCCGAATCGCGCACTACATCAAAATGGTGGGACTCGATGGCTTTGAGAAGGCATATCCGCACGAGCTTTCCGGCGGCATGAAGCAACGTCTTGAAGTTGCCCGCGCCCTAGCCGTCGATCCCGACATGCTCTTCCTTGACGAACCCTTTGGCGCGCTTGATTCCATCACTCGCCTGGTGATGCGCGGCGAGTTGCTTCGCATTTGGGAAGCCGAACGCAAGACGATCATCTTCGTCACGCATGACATTGACGAGGCTGTACAGCTCGCCGACCGCGTGGTGGTTATGAGCGCGCGTCCGGCCACCATTCAGCAAATCGTAGAGATCGATGTGCCGCACCCGCGCGACATCAGCTCACCGCATTATCTGGAGTTGCGCGACGGCATCTTCAGGCAGATTGGATTGGCGCATCAGATATGATTTCCCTCGCTGAACCGCGCAAATGGGAGAAGCTGTTCTGGCCAATTTTGACGCTGGGCCTGTTCCTGGCACTCTGGCACGCTTCTGTCATCTGGACGGCAACCAAAGTCTTTCCCTCACCGCGCGAAGTAGAAAAAGGGATGGCCGAGTTGCTGCGCCACCACGTTCTCTGGGGCGACATCTGGGATTCGCTGCGTCGCGTCGCCATTGGTTTCAGCACTGCCGCGCTCCTCGGCATACCGTTTGGACTCGCACTGGGGTGGTATCCGGCGGCGAACCAGGTCGTGAATCCGGTCATGCAGATCATGCGCCCCATCAGCCCGATCGCATGGATTCCAGTTTCTATCATTCTCTTTGGCGTTGGTGATAATGCTGCCATTTTCCTCATTTTTCTCGGCTCGTTCTTCCCCATCGTCGTGGCCTGCATTAATGGCGTCTCCAATGTGCCGTCTGTCTATCGGCGCTCCGGACGTAATTTCGGACTGACCGCTCCGCAGCTCCTTAGAAGAGTGATTTTTCCAGCCGCACTTCCCCAGATCCTCGTCGGCCTGCGCATCGCGCTCGGCATTGCATGGCTGGTGGTGGTCGCAGCGGAAATGATTGCCGTCGATTCCGGCCTCGGATATCTGATTATCGACTCCCGCAATTCAGGGAAAAGGTATGACCTGGTTGTTGCCGCCATCCTGCTGATTGGCGCTATTGGGCTTGTGCTGGATTTTGGTTTTCGCCGCCTTGAAAAGCTGAAGCCCGTCCGCTGGGGGTTCCGTAATGAGTCTTAAGAACAAGGTCATGGCCTTCACGATCGGATGGCTCGTGCTCATCACCGGCCTCCACGCATGGCTGAATATCAACTGGGGCGCGGTCCTCAATGACTTTCGTCCGCCCGACAAACGCAAAGTAGTCGTGGCCTATGTCCCCGTGACCTGCCAGCTCACCTGCCCCGTAACTGACTACATCTCGAAGTTCTCAGAGAACGGCGAGATTTTCCTGCCGCGCATGTTCCAGGGTTTTCCTGAAATCAAGGAAGCGCTCATCTCGAACAAAGTGCAGGCGGCGTTCCTCGTTGCGCCGCTGGCGATCGCCCTCGTTGCGCAGGGGGTTCCCATCAAGGTTGTCTATCTCGGACACCGTTATGGCAGCGCTCTGGTTGTCCGCAAGAATGGGCCAGTCAAGAATTTCACCGATCTCAAGGGCCGCACTGTCGCTATTCCGAGCCGATTTTCCGATGAACGCCTGATCCTCTTCCGCGCCATGAAGGTGTGGGGCATGAAGCCGGGAGACATCAAGATGGTCGAAATGGCTCCGCCCGATGTCTCCGGCGCACTCGCCGCCGGCGCCATCGATGGCTTCGTGATGGGCGAGCCGTTCCCGTCGCAGGCGGAAATGGCAGGCTATGGCCGCGTTCTTTTTCAGGCGCGCGAATACTGGCCCGACTATATGTCGTGCATTCTGGTTGTGCGGCAAGATCTCATCGACAAGCGGCCCGAAGCCGTGCAAGTCCTGGTGGACGGCATTGCCCGTTCCGGCATGTGGCTCGACAAAGGCAAGCCCTACCGTGAAGATGCGGCCGATTTCGTGGGCCGTTATTACTACAATCAGAAGCCCGCGCTGCTGCGCTGGGCGCTCACCAAGCCACTGGACAGGGTTGTGTACAGTCAGCTTGCGCCGCGCAAAGCGGACTTTGACATGGTGCGCGATCTGATGATTGAAACCGGTGTTCTGAACAAGAAAATCGACTTCTCGGCATATACGGATACGCGCTTCTCCGACAAAGCGAGCATTCAAACCGCATGGAAATATGATCCTGGCCTCGGTGCGGCCAAATGAGAGGAACAGCATGCTACGCAGACGATTTATTCAATTTATGACTGTGGCTGGAGCAGGTGGGCTGGCAACGCTCGGCACGCTTGAAGCAGGTGATGTCAAAACTGTCACATACAAGATCAAGGGATTCACCTGCATTACCTGCGCTGTCGGCCTCGAAACGCTACTGCGTCAGCAGAAAGGCGTGGTGTGGGCCAAGGCCAGCTATCCCGACGCCACTGCGACCATCCGGTATCAACCGGCAACCGTCTCTGAAGGAAAGCTAAAAGCTTATATCGCTGAGATGGGTTTCACTGCGGAGCAGACGCATCAAGACTAGTCACTACATTCGGCAGGCGCACATTAGAGAAAACGATCAAGTCAGGAGCAAAATGAACAGCGCATCATCGGACGTTAACTATGCTGAGATTGCACACACTCTCGGGCTTTGTCTCGATCTCCATCAGTCTCCAATCGCCATCAGCTTCGCGGATTCTATCCCCACCGGCGTAGCGCACTATGCTGGCCGCGCTCCGGCGGGATGCCGCTTCTGGCAGGATGCTGCAACAGCCGCCTTCGCGACTTCCTCCACCGATCACGAACTATGCGCGATAGGCGTCTATACTCATCATCTGCAAACGTCTCCGGCGCAGCAGACAGACCTCGTGGATGCGCTGAAAGTCTTCGGTCAACTGGACTATGTTCGCGAAGAGGACCTTGCCCAGATTCCCGTTCTCGAAAAGCAGCCGAAGCACGTCATTTATGCTCCGCTGGCCGACACTCCTCTACCCCCGGACGTGGTTCTTCTCTTCGTGAACGCCAGACAAACCCTCATCCTCTCAGAAGCGGCGCAACAGGTTGAACGCCAGAATGCTCCGGCGATGGGGCGTCCCGCGTGCGCCGTAGTACCGCAGGTGATGAATACAGGACGCGCCGCTCTGAGTCTTGGCTGCTGTGGAGCCCGCGCTTATCTTGATGTCCTCACTGACAGTGTTGCTATTTTCGCTATCCCAGGCGCAAAGCTGGAAGCCTATGTGCGGCGAATCGAAGCTCTGGCAAAAGCCAATTCCGTGCTCTCGCGGTTCCATGAAATCCGCCGTCGCGATGTTGGCGCCGGACTCGCTCCAACTATTCAGGATTCCTTGCGGGCGATGGAATCCGCATAAAGAGCCGAGGCACTGCGTGATACAGTGGTCATACCACTCGGATCGGAGCAGACCATGGGCCGCAGCGTTGCATTGCCGAAGTATTCATTAGGCGTGGGAGACCGTTTTGCGCACCAGGCAAAAGCACAGCTTATGGCCTGTGTCCAGGCTGCCGAGGCCGGGATCGAAGTTGTTCCTGTCTGGAATAAATCCAACCGTGAGCACACAATCATCGGCTCCGAGCCTTCGTCGACACGCGCCGCAGCCGATGCAGCGGTCAAAGACCTCCATTGGACAAAGCCTTACTTCTGCGATGCCGACCACATTGGTCTAACCACTGTAGACCGATACCTGCCTGCCTGCGATTTCTACACCATCGACGTCGCCGACTTCATCGGCAAAGCTGCGGACCCGTCATCTGTGGATGCCTTCGTGAAATCGCATCCTGAGTTGCTGGGCGGAATCAAAATTGACGGCATCGACCAGCCGCTGACCATCCAGCCTGAGCTCCTGCAACAGACAGCCCGCAAATTTTTGACTGCGATTCAACAAGCCGCAGCCATCTACAGGAAGATAGAGTCGAGCAAGGTGCAGGGCACATTTATTACTGAAGTCTCCATGGACGAGACTGACTCTCCGCAGACACCCGCAGAGATTCTTATCATTCTCGCCGCCGCGGCTGACGAACACATTCCTCTTCAGACCATTGCGCCGAAATTTAGTGGACGGTTCAACAAAGGCGTGGATTATGCGGGAGATGCCACGCAATTTGAAAAGGAATTTGCCCTCGATGTGGCTGCCATCGCCCACGCGGTAAAGCATTACGACCTGCCGCAGAACCTGAAGCTCAGCGTTCATTCCGGGAGTGACAAGTTTTCTATTTATGCCCCCCTTCATCGCACTATGCTGAAGTTCGATGCAGGAGTGCATCTTAAAACCGCGGGCACTACATGGCTGGAAGAGTTGATTGGGCTGGCCGAAGCAGGCGGCGAAGGGCTAGCACTGGCGAAAGAGATTTACGCGCAGGCTTACGATCATCGCGAAGAATTGTGCGCTCCATATGCCGCCGTTATCGACATTGATCCGGCAAAGCTCCCGTCTCCGCAGGAGGTATCCGGATGGACTTCGCAGCAATACACCTCGGCCCTTCGCCATAACCCTGCGTCGCCGGACTACAACAGCAGTCTGCGCCAGCTTCTCCATGTCGGGTTCAAAATCGCTGCAAAAATGGGCAGCCGGTATCTAGATCTGCTGCAGGCGAACGAGGCCGTTGTTGCCCGCAATGTGACAGAAAACCTCTATCAGCGCCATATTGCTCCTGTCTTTCTCGGAAAGCCTTTGCACGTCTAAAGTCTGTCCACGCGAACAGCCTGTCCCAAGTATCATTAAGCTCATTCAGGAGTCTTGATGCGACGGCTTTGTTCTCTATTTACTTTTTCGGCCTTGACTCTGCTTCTAAGCCAGGCGACGTTTCCTCTTCGCGCGCAAAACGCCGCACTTAAAAGCGATTGCCTTCTTCTCGACCGCATGACGGCTTTCACAGCCTTGCCAAACGGTATCGAGGTACGCGATGGCGAAGCCAGCGAGACCATTACTGCTCTACGCGAAGATTTGCTGCGTATTCGTGTTTCGCGCACAAGCGTATTGCCGGAAGACGCCTCATGGGCGGTTCTCGTGGACGCGCGTCACAGTTCAATTTCCGTCAAACCGGAAAACACCGCCAATCACGTCGGCTTTCACACCAATTCCCTGCGTGTTGAGATCGACAGGCAGAATCTGGCGCTGACCGTCAGTGATCTCAACGGTAACGTACTTCAGCAAGATGCACGCCCGCTTCGTTTCGACGGCGACTCGTTCCGAATTTCCAAAGCCATGAGCGAGGACGAACACTTCTTCGGCCTCGGCGACAAGACCGGCCCTCTCGACCGCCGCGATGAAGCCTTCACGCTCTGGAACACCGATGCGTATCGCTTCCAGGAATCGACTGACCCTATCTACAAAAGCATTCCCTTCTTTATCAGCTATCGAGCAGGCCGCGCGGTCGGCGTCCTGATGGACAACACCTGGCGCAGCAGCTTCGATTTCGGCAAGGAGTCAGCAGGCGTCTACTCGTTTGGCGCTGCCGACGGCCCTATCGACTACTACCTGCTCTATGGCCCTTCGCCAAAGCAGGTTGTCGAAGCGTACGCATGGCTCACGGGCAAGCCGCCGCTGCCGCCCATGTGGATGCTCGGCTTCCAGCAGTCGCGATACAGCTACTATCCGCAATCGCGTGTGCTAGAAATCGCCAATCGCCTTCGCACCGACCACATTCCCGCAGACGCCATCTATCTCGACATCGACTATCAGTACAAAAACCGACCCTTCACCATCGATCGCGAGCGCTTTCCCGATTTCCCCGGAATGATCGCCAAGCTCAAGGCCGAGAACTTCCACGTCGTTGCCATTACAGATCTGCACATCGCCAACATCCCAAATCAGAACTATGCACCGTATGACAGCGGCATTGCCGGCGACCACTTTGTAAAGAATCCTGATGGCTCCGTCTATACCGGCATCGTTTGGCCCGGTCCCAGCGTCTTCCCCGACTTCACGCAGCAACAAACGCGCGCGTGGTGGGGCACACTCTATCGAGACTTCCAACACATGGGCGTTGCCGGCTTTTGGAATGACATGAATGAGCCATCTGTCTTCAATGGCCCAGATAAGACCATGCCGCTCGATGTTGTCCATCGCATCGATGAGCCGGGATTCAAGACTCGCACAGCCACGCATGCCGAGATTCACAACGTCTACGGTATGGAAAATTCGCGCGCAACATTTGAAGGGCTGCTGAAGCTCGATCCCAATATGCGCCCCTTCGTGCTCACTCGCGCCACCTACGCAGGCGGCCAGAGATATGCGACTACCTGGACCGGAGACAACAGCAGCAGTTGGAACCATCTGCGCATGACAACATCGATGCTAGAAAACCTCGGCCTCAGCGGATTCGCCTTCAGTGGCGCGGACGTGGGCGGGTTCGCGGGCACGCCTTCAACCGAGCTGCTGACGAAGTGGCTTGAGGTCGCAGCGTTCCAGCCCATTGACCGCGACCACACCGAGAAGGGCTCCGCCGATCAGGAACCCTGGGTCGGCGGCACGGAACAGGAGTCTATCAGACGGCGATTTATCGAAGAGCGCTATCGTTTGCTGCCCTATCTCTACACGGTTGCCGAAGAAACTTCCCGCACTGGATTGCCGATGGTGCGTCCGCTGTTTCTCGAATTTCCAGATGCCACACCCGATCATCATCCCATCGATATCGACGGAGATGCGGCAGGAGAATTTCTTCTCGGCCCTGACCTTCTGATTGCGCCGCCGCACTGGCCCGGCGAACTGGAAGCCTACACGGTGGAGTTCCCTTCGCCCATCTGGTATGACTACTGGACGGGAAAAAAGATTCCCAGACCTGCGCCAGTCCAAGCAGCAGATTCTCCTCAACCCGTGAATATCGCGGCACAGCCGCCTCTTACAATTCAAGTCCAGCCTGAATTGGCGACGCTTCCTGTTTATGCTCGCGGCGGCTCGATTGTGCCCATCGAGCCGTTGGTACAGAGCGTCTATCAGAAACCTGACGGGCCGTTGACCCTGCGTGTCTACACACCCGATGCTGGATCCTCCGCCCCATGCGAAGGCACACTTTACCTTGATGATGGCAAGACCTATTCCTATCAACACGGGGACTATCTGCGGATGAAATTCACCTGCCAGCTTTCAAATGGCGGCTTCAGCCTTCATATTGCCGCGCCTGAAGGCTCATACCCGGCATGGTGGAAGGAAATTCAGGTGGAGCTTTTTGGCTGGGCTCCTAAACAAGCTCAGGTTTCACTCAACGGAACAGCGCAGCACTTGTCCATGAAACACATGGCCGCCGCGACTGCGTTCACGATTCCATACGATGGCAAAGAAGTGGAAATAGCTCTGAAATAAGTAGATACATTTGTTCTTCGCTTTAGAGCGTTTTGATAATGGGCCGTATCGGCAGTTAGATAGTCTCACGTTTC
Source organism: Alloacidobacterium sp. (assembly GCF_035631355.1). Taxonomy (NCBI): domain Bacteria; kingdom Pseudomonadati; phylum Acidobacteriota; class Terriglobia; order Terriglobales; family Acidobacteriaceae; genus Alloacidobacterium; species Alloacidobacterium sp. The sequence goes on along the minus strand of NZ_DASQIX010000055.1, from coordinate 1,164 downwards.
TTTCAACAAGCTACAACCGGCAACGAGCGGTGAATACACCTTCATCTGCTACAATGAGTATATAGTCTTGGGGACGTAGTTCAGTTGGTTAGAATGCTGCCCTGTCACGGCAGAGGTCGCGGGTTCGAGCCCCGTCGTCCCCGCCATAAACCTTAATAGATAAAAGGTTTAGGCTTATCGAAATGTGACATCTTCCCATTCACACTACACAACGGTACGAAAACTTCTAAACTGTATCCAAGTCAAGTCAGACATGATTCTGGAACTTAGCACGGGCCAACTTTCGGTAAGTGCATTGTTGATTATGCACTCATCGAGCAGGTGCGACCTACATGCGCAGCGTCTCAATCAGCGCTGAGAGGGCCCGCGGGCTGTTGCCGTCGGCTTGGATAGTAGAGAAAGAAGCCTGGAAAGGGTTGACACCAGTTCTCCAGCACGAACCCCGGCAAGGTATTCGATCTGGCTCTTCCGCTCGAGCAGGTAGCGGAAGGATGTCGTGCAATGGATGAGCGCCGTGGAATCAAAGTATTCTTGCACCCCTAAAGATGGAAATCCGAAGCAGAGCGATACGGCGTACAAATCGTTTCTCGGTGCCGGCGACACGGAAAATGTTGCCGTAGATGCGCATTGCTCTCACATCTCTCAACAAGTCAGGTCTGAAGCTCCACCTGCATCCTGTTCAGCCAGTTCCAGTGCCCAGCCATGCGCCAACCCACCCTGACTCCAAAACCGGAACCATCACGGTGCCTGCTTGACGACGGCGGTATTTGTAAGCGAAAGTGAATAATTCTCCCGAGATGAATCAGCCTGCCTGAACCGCCGCCATAACCCACAGCTCAGACGGGCCTGCCTCTTCAAGCCAACCCGATAACCACGGGCCGCAGGAATAGTTGAGACGAATCAGGCAGACTGCAAGCAGCCCAAGTTAGCTCGCAGCCCAGGCACTTTAACTTCAATCGTAAGTGCTCCCCAAGGACGGTGGCGCAAATTGACGTTATGTCGTCTGCATTGCAGAGGAGCTAATATCACCCGTTAGGCTTCTACAAAAATCTGATGTGATGGCTCAACATGGAAAATGAAGGTTCATTTGCGATGCGTCCGAATCGGGATGGGAGCTTCGACAGCATCTGCCTGAGGTGTTTCCAGACTGTAGGAACTGCTTCA